>NZ_JAAHGT010000647.1 GCF_010672385.1 Okeania sp. SIO2F4 | reverse complement strand
AGCTTTGGGCTATAGTTTTAACTCTTCATACATATAGATATAGTATTTTTTCTAAATCTCATCCACAGCCAAAATTCCAGATATTGATTTATTGCGATAATTAGAGCCACAAAAGTCTACCTAGATCAGACAGCTCGGAAAATCTGTCGCCAATTTTCTGGGAAAACCCTATATATACTGTTGCGCTATAGTTTTAACTCTCCACACATAGTATTTTTTCTACATCTCATCTACAGCCAAAAATTCCAGATATTGATTTCTTGCTCTAATTAGAGCCACAAAAGTCCACCTAGACAAGACAAATCGGAAAATCTATCGCCAATTTTCGGAAAAAACCCCAGATATAGTGTTGCGCTATAGTTTTAACTCTCCATATATAGTATTTTTTCTACCTATAGCCAAAATTCTCGAAATCTATTCTAATGAAAATAGGGTGATCAAACTCTAGATAGATGGGACAATCTATCGCCAATTTTCGGAAAAAAACCTAGATATGCTGTTGCGCTATAGTTTTAACTCTCCATATATAGTATTTTTTCTACATCTCATCTACAGCCAAAAATTCCAGATATTAATTTCTTGCTCTAATTAGAGCCACAAAAGTCTACCTAGATCAGACAGATCGGAAAATCTGTCGCCAATTTTCTGGGAAAACCCTATATATACTGTTGCGCTATAGTTTTAACTCTCCATATATATAGATATAGATATAGTATTTTTTCTACATCCCATCTATAGCCAAAATTCCAGATATTGATTTATTGCAATAATTAGAGCCACAAAAGTCTACCTAGATCAGACAGATCGGAAAATCTGTCGCCAATTTTCTGGGAAAACCCTATATATACTGTTGCGCTATAGTTTTAACTTTCCATATATAGTATTTTTTCTACATCCCATCTATAGCTAAAATTGCAGAAATCTATTCTGATGAAAATAGGGTGATCAAACTCTAGATAGATGGGACAATCTATCGCCAATTCGACTAGCAAATTCTAAATCTAGTGTTTCACTATAGTTTTGATAACTCAATTACTCAGGTTCTTCCAGTCTAATTTTGCTGTACATTTTGATTGCTGTACTCCAAACTTGATAACCTTTATCATTCAAGTGTAGGCCATCGGTACTCAATTCAGATCGGAGAAAACCTTGAGCATCTGTAAATAGTGGGTGAAGATTTAAAAAGAACGCCCCTTCACTATCAGCTAAAGCTTTCAGACCACGATTAATTTTTCTGATGCGACTGTTGGATAGTTGCACGAGGCGATCGCGACCTTCCCAGGTAGCTGCCTCCCCACTATGGGGCAAAATAGATTGTACAACTATTTGACTCCCTGGATGAACAGCTCGTAATTGACGAATAATTCTTCTTTGATTTGCCAGAATTGTCCAATCGTCCACCCCATGTACCAAATCGTTAATCCCAATCATCACAAAAATTGTTTCTGGCCTGGTACTATCAAATAAATACAATCTCTTCAATAGACCGGCCGTTGTTTCTCCAGAAATTCCTTGATTTAACCAATTTCTATCCCAGGGAAGAAGTTTTGAGGGAAACCAAAGACTCAAAGAATCTCCTACTAAAACAGTTAGACGGTCAGGACGATTATTAGACGCAGCGATCGCCTCTCGCTGCAACTGTTCCACCCATTGTTCATAAGTCCATTTATGGTTTCTCCCAATAGCCAGAAGTTCTGTTCGAGCTGCTCCAAATAGTGGGCTTGGTCTATTGGATTCAATACTGTTAGTTGTAGTGGATGTAATTGTAGCACTTGCTTGAGGGTCTTCTGGCAACTTGTAATCAGTTACAATTAGCATGGCCACTGTCAATGACAATAGCCCATTACCAGCCAAAGAACACCAAACCCATGTTGGAAAATCTCTAGAGAAAGTAAACACTGTAGCTGAATTCAATTAGTCAGGACTTACGCAAAATATTAAATTATACACTATCTGTAGGGGTAAACTGCCGTTTGCCCTTACTATATATGGTTGTTCTGCGTAAGTCCTGTTAGTGCAACATTTAACTTACTCGAAGCTAATGCGCAAGTCATCAACCTTGAATCTGTATGGTATTACCAGTTAAAGTGATGACTTTTGCAGGAATTGTCTCGCTGAGAGCAACAAGACAAGTAGTTAAATTTGGAGGCTCGAAGCCTGCTCTAACCCGCACTATAGAAACTGAGACGTCCATTATTTAACGTCGGTTAACATCAGACCATTTATCCGAAGATAAATTTTAGTTCTTGGCCGGGCGGAAGTATTTGCTTGTTAAATCAAGTTACTAACTTTATTCAAGTATAATTAAATTTTTAGCTTTTTTCTTTTTCAAGGTAACTAATTACTTACCCTACTATGCTTTACCCATAAGTCTTGAAACTCTTTTCTGATTGGGAGATTGGGAGCAAAATTACTAAAAAGCCTCTAATGCCTCTAATTAATTCAATATATTTACTGTTGGGAAATATCCATATTGATGGTAAATACATAACTTCTTTCTTTTGTCAAGTTTGATTTTAAGTTTAAAGATGTGGTTCATTAATTGATAATGAATAATGAATAATGGATAATTACCTCTGGTTAAAACTGTTACGCAATTGAATATAATGAAATATTATTTCTTCTCTTGGTCGATTGGATATGAAGTTTCGGCTGTCGCCGACTTGAATTGCGCAGCAGCTCTGTCAACAGCGGGAGACCTAGCCATCCCATCGTGACGGAATGCTCCGTTTTCCCACCGCTCTCTTGGTCGATTGGAGGCTCGCGTTTAGCGTTCCGCACAACGCGCGTTAACGCTACGCGACTTGAATTGCGTACTTCGCAGCTCCTCTGCAAGAGGCAGCGGCTCTGTCAAGAGCGGGAGACCTAGCCATCCCATCCTACGGAATGCTCCGCTTGCCGACCGCTTTTTTGTCCTTGCTCATGAGAGGCTTTAAACCTTTGGGGATTAATTATCAATTATCCATTATCCATTGTAATGTATAGACCTATCCTAGGGGGCGAGTCAGGAGATTCATTTAGAGAATAGGGGAAAAAGGTAGAAAAATGATTCCTACTCCCCTAATCCTTATCTTTAACTATATTATCTAGATAGCTATCAAATGGATTCTATAGTAGGCACGACTTCCACTTCAGAACCTTGATATGGCTATTTCAATGGGAGTGATCGTGAAAAACAGCAGTGCCAAGAGCATCAGGTTCTTTTACAAAGCCATTATAAGCTTCCATACCATGTTCAGAAATATCCAAACCCTGATATTCTTGCTCTGGATGGACACGGATACCCACAGTAGCCTTCAAAGCTAGCCAGAAAATAGTGCAGAGTATAACTGTAAACAATCCAACGGAAATAATACCTATAGCTTGAGTAAAGATATTAGCACCTTCGACAAAAATACCAACAGCTAAAGTACCCCACATTCCACCAACCAAGTGAACTGATGTGGCACCTACCGGGTCATCAATTTTCAACTTGTCAAAGAAGGGAACAGAGAAAACAACAATTATACCAGCTACACCACCAATAATTACTGCTTCTAAATAAGATATGCCATCACAACCTGCTGTCACCCCTACAAGTCCAATCAAAACCCCGTTAATCACCATTGAAAGGTCTGGCTTCTTATCTTTCAACCAAGATGTAATAGTTGCGGTAGCACCCCCTGCCGCAGCTCCTAAATTTGTGGTTACGGCAATATAAACCACATTTTCATCTGCTGCTAGTTGAGAACCAGGGTTAAAGCCAAACCAACCAATCCAAAGAATTAAACAGCCCAAGGTAGCAAAACCCATGTTATGGCCAGGAATAGCTCTGGGTTGATTATTTTCATCATATTTGCCCATTCGAGGTCCAAGTAGATATGCTCCTACCAATGCTGCCCAGCCACCGACTGAGTGAACTGCTGTTGAACCTGCAAAGTCTTTGAAACCCATTGCACCTAGCCAACCACCACTACCCCAAATCCAATGTCCAGTAATAGGATATGAAATACCTGTAATTAACAGGCTAAAAAATAGAAAGGCTGAAAATTCAATTCTTTCAGCTACAGCACCAGACACAATAGTCGCAGCAGTAGCAGCAAAAGCTGCTTGGAATAGGAAAAATATGGGTACTGGCAGACCAGCAGGAAATGGATCTAGTCCATAGGTACTAGATTCGCCAGTTAGAAAAAAACCACCCCCACCAATAAAGGGATGGTCTCCAGCAAACATTGTGGAAAATCCAATAGACCAGTAGACTAATGTAGCTAGGGCAAATACAATTAAATTTTTCGCCAGAATATTAACTGCATTTTTCTGGCGACAGAATCCTGTTTCTAACATTCCGAAACCAGCATTCATAAAAATTACAAAGACTGAAGCTACCAAAATCCAAATCGCATCTAAAACCCCTTTTATATATTCTGGGGTTAACTCTTGGTCTTGGGCGGTTGCTGCTCCTGCCCACAAAGCAATAATTAGACATACTAGAGGTATGCAAGCTAATGTAGTGGGGGAAAACCATTTTGTCCGACGTAGCCGATCTATTAGTGCTGTCGGTTCTAAGAAACGGCTATATTTTACTGATAATGACCGTCTGTTTTTTGTTCTGTTGCTCCTAAACTTTAGTTTAGATGTCATTTTTAAGACCAAGTTAATTAGTTAGATTACAAATGCAAAAAATATCGCACTAATTGTTGTATTAATTTTCTGTATCAATTACTACTATTTTTGATTTATAAGTAGTTGGATAGAAAGTATTTCTACAACTGTTTCTGCCAGTAACAATAGCAAGTATTTGTCAGTTTTTTAGCATAAAATATTTGCATAGTGGTTAAGTTTATGTTAAATATTTTCGATATCCGAGCCGATCTAGTTTAGTTTGTTTATCCATGACTGATTCTGCTAGGGTCTGGCGGTACTTTTGCACTTGTTTTAATAATTCTGGTTGGTGGGATGCTAATATTTGAACTGCCAATAAGCCAGCATTTTTGGCATTGCCGATCGCTACTGTGGCTACTGGTATTCCTCCTGGCATTTGGACTATAGAATATAAGGAGTCTATTCCCTGTAATGTTCGGGTTTGTACTGGTACACCAATTACTGGGAGTGGCGTTAAAGATGCGACCATTCCAGGTAAATGTGCTGCCCCTCCTGCTCCGGCAATGATGACTTTTAATCCTCTTTGATGGGCAGTTTGGGCATATTCAAACATTCTTTGGGGGGTACGGTGAGCTGAGACAATGGCAACTTCGGAGGGAATGTTAAATTCTTCGCAGATGGCGATCGCTTCTTTCATTGTGGGCAAGTCTGAGTCACTGCCCATTATAATTCCGACTATGGGATTCATATATTTAGTTATCAGTTATCAGAAATTAGCAGTTAGTTTTTTCTTTTATACCAAATGGTATAAAAGAATTTTATATAAATCCTCAAGTTGAGAGAGGGAAGACGGAACAGGGAAAAGGGAACAGGAGATCTATAGAAATAGAATATGTAATTAATTTTGCATAGGAAATTATTAGGTTTACTCTAATTTAGAGACTGTTTGTCAAATAAGTCTTAAGAGAGCAAATAATGACTAAAATCTAAAAGCGGTAGTGCTTCAAGGAATTTAAATCTGAAGGAATTTAAATCTGGTAGATACCAGAGGTGTTCGGTACACATATTCCTAGATTTTTAAGTGAAATTTGTCTTGATTTGTTTCTCTTT
>NZ_JAAHGT010000646.1 GCF_010672385.1 Okeania sp. SIO2F4 | reverse complement strand
CCCAGGTTAATACCGTTAATATTCCTGGAACCGATCAGGCAATTACAAATACCGAAACCATTGAAAGAACTGTTATTCAACCACTGCGTTACGATCCCCAAGATGCTCCCCCAATATTGAAGGGTTTACAAGTAGTAACTGATAGCCGACTCAATAGTATTACCTTGGTTGGTCCACCACAAAAAGTACAAATAGCATCAGCCCAATTAATCCAGTTAGATTTAAGACAACGGCAAGTAGCTGTAAATGTCAAAGTTATAGATATTAACTTATCAGCAGATGAACAGTTTAATAGTAGTTTCTCTTTTGGAATCAATGATACTTTCTTTATTAACGATAATGGAGCTGCATCTCTAAACTTTGGTAGTCTTCAACCTCCTACTATTACACAACAAAATGCTAGTCCTCTTTCTCGTCCTGTAACTAATAACCCACTTGCTGGAAACGACCCCTTCTTTGATAGCCAACGTAGATTTGAAGTTCCATTTACAGGTATCCCTAATGTTAATCAGGGTAGAGGTACTTTCCTCAGACCAATAGCTCCCACAACAGGCGAACCTACAAGAGTGGGTATTACAGATTATGAACCTTCAGAAATAGATGTTAATGACGATGGGACGGTAGATATAACACTAGGAGAGGCAGAATTTGGTTTATTCCCCCAAATTTTGTATCCCAGAAGATTTTTGTCACAGTTGCGGGCTACTGTTACTAGTGGTAATGCTAAAATTCTCACCGATCCAACTTTAGTTGTTCAAGAAGGGGAAATAGCTAGTGTCAGGTTAGTTGAAAATATTGTGAAAAGAATTGAAAGTGATTTTACAGATGACGGAGGTGTGAGTCGAGAAACTAGAACTCCTGAGTTTGAAGATGTAGGTTTAACTCTAGCTATACAAGTAGAAAGAATAGACGATAACGGTTTTGTAACTGTAACAGTTAACCCAGAAGTAAGTTTTATTGCTCGAAGAATTGAAACAGATAGTGGCAACGCCAATGAATTTGCTACAGAAATTGCCAGGCGCAGGGTAGAATCTGGAAGAATCCGTCTGCGGGATGGACAAACTCTGATTATTTCTGGCATTATTCAAGAGCAAGAAAGGACAACAGTCAATAAGGTACCTATCTTGGGAGATTTACCAATAATTGGTACTCTCTTCCGCAGTAGTCAAAATGAAAATGATCGAGCAGAGACAATTGTACTACTAACCCCTCAAATACTTGATGATGGCGATAGGTCTTCTTGGGGCTATCGATATAATCCAAGTCCAGATGCTTTGCAAATGATGGAAAGAGGTCAGCCAAGACCACGCTAGATTTAGATTTAAGGGATGGTTGATATTTCTCAGTTTGAACCATCCCAGTTTCGTTGATTATTGAAAAACTCAGACGATCTAGTTTTAATTACTATCCTGGGAAGCGAGCCTCGAGTAATCAACTAATTTCCATGTTTGATGATAGATGAGCCAAAAATCAGAGGGAAAAAATTTTCCCTTTCGAGTGCTTCACAGAATGATATTGGCAGTCCTAGAAAAACTCAGACGATCTAGTTTTAGCTACTATCTGGCAAAAACCAGGCTCAAGGAATCAACTAATTTCCATTTTTGATGATAGATGAGCCAAAAAATCAGAGGGGAAAATCTTGACTTTAGAGTGCTTCACAGAATGATATTGGCAGTCCTAGAAAAACTCAGACGATCTAGTTTTAATTACTATCTGGCGAAAACCAGGCTCGAGGAATCAACTAATTTCCATGTTTGATGATAGATGAGCCAAAAATCAGAGGGAAAAAATTTTCCCTTTCGAGTGCTTCACAGAATGATATTGGCAGTCCTAGAAAAACTCAGACGATCTAGTTTTAGCTACTATCTGGCAAAAACCAGGCTCAAGGAATCAACTAATTTCCATTTTTGATGATAGATGAGCCAAAAAATCAGAGGGGAAAATCTTGACTTTAGAGTGCTTCACAGAATGATATTTGACAGTCCTAGAAAAACTCAAACGATCTAGTTTTAGCTACTATCTGGCAAAAACCAGACTCGAGGAATCAACTAATTTCCATGTTTGATGATAGATGAGCCAAAAAATCAGAGGGGAAAATCCTGACTTTAGAGTGCTTCACAGAATGATATTTGACAGCTCAGAAAAACTCAAACGTCTTAGTTTTAATTACTATCCTCGGAAGCCAGACTCAACTAATCAACTAATTTCCATGTTTGATTATAGATGAGCCAAAAATCAGAGGGGAAAAATTTTTACTAGGGAGTGCTTCACAGAATGATATTGGCAGTCCTAGAAAAACTCAGACGATCTAGTTATCGCTCAATATCTATCCATAAGATATTTCTAACATAGAAAAAGAGTCCCCTAATGAATCTAGACGAGTTTTTTGGGCCAAAAAAATGAATAAAAGTTAAAGAAGTCTTGAAATCTACAGAAATTAAAGGTTTTACCGCTACATATTACCCAATCAGAGATTAGAATAAACCAGTGAAAGCTAGATTCTATGGGGTTTTCAGCAAAAAAAATATCAAGTTCTTCCTAAGACAGCCACTTATGATCTGCCAGAGGATCTGGGAAAGCATTATCAGTTAAAGGGTTTGAGGTTTTGGTAAGAATTAGAAAAGGGTACAGTTAATAGCAAGCAAAAAGCCTAGTAACTGAAAAACCTACTAACAAGACCCCAAAACTTTGCTGACTTGAATTTAGGATTTACTGGTTGCTAACCAAACCCTGCTAGAATGTTTCGTCCAAATAAAAAAGGAGTATTTCAATGAACAAAGGTGAATTAGTAGACGCAATTGCTAAAAAAGCTGAAGTCACTAAAAAACAAGCCGATGCTGTACTAAGTGCAGCCCTAGAAGCTATCATGGATGCTGTGGCCGAAGGGGATAAAGTTACCCTAGTTGGCTTTGGTTCATTTGAATCAAGAGAACGTAAAGCCCGGGAAGGTCGTAATCCCAAAACAGGTGACAAAATGGAAATACCTGAAACTACAGTACCTGCCTTTTCTGCGGGTAAATCTTTCAAAGAATTAGTCGCCGAAAGGAACGGTAAATAAATAGAATCCAGCTTTGACTAAACCAGTACACGGAGGAAATTTAGCTTGGGCAGCCACAATAGCAGGTTGTCCAATATCTGCTATTTTGGATTTCTCAGCTAGTATTAATCCTCTGGGGCCACCTGATTCTGCCATTAATGCCATTCAAACTAATATCAGCAAACTTAGAGCTTACCCAGACCCTAATTATCAGGAGTTAAAGAAAGCTCTAAGTTTGAGTCATCCTCCTCTTACTTCAGAGTGGATTTTGCCTGGCAATGGTGCAGCCGAATTATTAACTTGGGCAGCTCTAGAATTGTCAAAGCTGGAAACAACTTATTTAGTAGTGCCTGCTTTTGGTGACTATCGACGCGCCCTGAAAACTTTTACAGCTAATGTAGTTGAATATCCCCTAACAATAGGGGAATGGAAATTAGAGAAGCTGGAAATAGAAGCTGATACAAATAAAGGACTACTGCTCAATAATCCTCACAATCCGACGGGAATGTTGATGGAGCTAGAAACAATAGTCCCTTATTTAGAAAAGTTTGGTTTGGTAGTGGTAGATGAAGCATTTATGGACTTCTTACCACCACCCCAACTCCAAAGCTTAGTACCACTGGTGACCAAATTTTCAAATTTGGTCATTTTACGCTCTCTGACTAAATTCTATAGTTTACCTGGACTAAGACTAGGTTATGCAATTTCTCATCCTGAACGCCTCCAAAAATGGCAAAAATGGCGAGACCCTTGGCCTGTAAATACATTGGCCTTATGTGCGGCTAAAGCAGTTATTCAAGACCAAGCATTTCAACAGGAAACTTGGGATTGGTTAGCAGATGCTCGTCCTCAACTATTCGCTAGTTTGGCGGAGTTACCAGGTTTACAACCATATCCTGGTGCAGCCAACTTTTTATTAGTTCACTCTCAAAAATCTGTTGACGAGCTACAGATAAAATTACTGAAACAACATAAAATTTTGATTAGAGATTGTTTGAGTTTTGCGGAATTGGGCGATCGCTATTTTCGAGTCGCTGTCCGTACCCAAGAAGAGAATCAAAAGTTAATTGATGCTTTGGCAGAAATTTTGAAGTAAGGAATCAGAATGAAATTAAAATCTAGAATTTTTTTGAAATAACAGAAATAATAAGTAGCGCTTGGTAATCAACTCTCAAAGGCTTTACAAAGAAAAGATTTAATCTTTTTAGTATGAAAAAGTGTAAGGGTTTAAGTTGCTCTGGTTCAAAAATCTAGCAGAAAAGGCAGAATAATTGTAGAAAAATAAATGGAAGATGCTGCCAACTATTTCCTTGATAATTCCCATTTCTGCTAACTACTCCCTACTCCCTATTCCCTACTCCCTACTCCCTATTTTTATGAACTATGCTTGATTATGATGTAGTAATTATAGGTGGAACAATAACAAGTATTTATGCCGCTATTACCGCAACACAACTTCAAGGTCGTGTTGCTCTCATACAACCTTATACCACAGAAATCAATACAACTAATTCTCCTCTTTTTAGCAATACTCAAGGATTCCATCACAACAAAATTATTAGTCAAATAGCGAATTTTGTAGAACAGATACATCACAAACAACAGTTTGGTATTTATCAAGACAGTGATGATTCAGGAAAGATTTCCGTTAAGTTTGAAGAAGCAAAAAAGTATGCTGATTATGTAGTTAATAATCAATTAGCAAAATACGAACCTGCTGTTTTAGCAGCATTAGGAATAGACGTAATTTTTGGTGAGGGAAAATTTGTCGATCGCCCTTACCTAGCTTTTGTAGTAAAAGGAAGACATCTATGTTCACGGACATATCTATTAGCTACTCCATCTCAACCTATAATACCAGCAATTCCAGGATTAAAAACTACTGGATTTATTACTCCCCAAAAAATTGAGCAACTTTCAAAACAACCTCAAAATTTAGTAGTTATTGGTGGCGACCCCAGTGGAATAGAAATAGCACAAACTTTTTCTCGGTTGGGAACTCAAGTAACTATAGTAGTCAAAAGTTCTCATATTTTAGGTAAGGAAGATTCAGAAGCAGCGTTTTTAGTTCAAGCTCAGTTAGAAGCAGAAGGTATTAGAATTTTAACTAAAACAGAAGTATCTCAAGTCAGAAAAATAGAGGATAAAAAGTGGATTTTAGTAGGAAACGAGGCTATAGAAACTGATGAAATTATCTTGGCAGCAGGTAATCAAGCAAACTTAGAAAATTTAAACCTAGAAGCAGTAGGAGTGAAGTTTAAAAATCACCATTTGTTGTTAAATAAAAAGCTGCAAACGACTAATTCTCGGATTTATGGTTGTGGAGATTTAGTAGGTGGATATTCATTTCCTCATATTGCTAATTATGAAGCGAAAATAGCAATAAAAAATATTCTCTACTTACCTATTTTTTATGTCAATTATAGTGGCATTCCTTGGGCAATATTCTCAGAACCACAATTAGCAAGAGTTGGTTTAACTGAACAACAAGCTAGACAACGTTATGGAGAGAATGTATTAGTTGTTCGGCAAAACTTTAAAAATATTGACCGGGCACAAATTTTAAGCAAAACAACAGGATTTTGTAAAATTGTCGGTCATCGCAATGGGAAAATTTTAGGCGTTTCACCAGTTTCTCAAGCCCCAACCCTTCGGAATTTGCCA
>NZ_JAAHGT010000645.1 GCF_010672385.1 Okeania sp. SIO2F4 | reverse complement strand
TAAAATCTGGGTTGCGGATAAAAGTTAAAGCCAAGTTCCACGCTTCATAAACTTTCTGAATGTCGCGATCGCGGTCTTGAGTTTCCCAAGTAAACCCTTCTCCTAAAGCATGAAAACGTATTTGTTCGCCCCACTTGCTAAAAATTGCTTTTTCTGCGGGTTCCCAAGCACCTTTAATAAATTGGATAATTGCCACTCGGTAGCCATGGCCCAAACAACGCATTACCATACCCAGAGCTGCCGTAGTTTTTCCCTTACCGTTGCCAGTATTCACAATAATTAAGCCTTTTTCCTGAGCAGCTTGAGATACTCGTTGTTCTTGTACTTGTTTACGGCGCTGCATTTTCTGTTTATATTGCTCTGGAGTTAGGGATGTCATTGCTAGATAATCTCAAATTTTACTAAGTAGAGTTTATATCATAATTAATATTAATTTGTCAATCAATATATATAATAATATTACGGCGTTTTCAAACACTAAATCATACCATTTTGAAAAAAAATTTATAAATACTGTGACTAATAAATCAGGAATAAGGAATAAAAACATTCAAAAACAAATAATTAACAATTAGATATTATGGCAAAAAATAGGATTGACTAAAAGTTTTTTTTGTCTTTGATGATGGATAAAAAATATCAACAATAATAACCATATATTTGTACCATTAAAATTTATATTATAATTTTTTTTAACTAATAAAAGCCTTTGTCTGGTAAATATTTAACTAAATTATGATTCTCTTTTCATGTCGTGCAGCGAAACATTCCACTAACGTTTAAATTGTCAATGACAAATTTGCCGTATTTATTGGCTAAATAGTTAATCAAATTATGCAATGTATCTTGATTAAGATTGACTATTTTTCTCTGCAACCGTCCTATATTCATAGAAGCTCTTTTCCAGTTAGTATAACCAAGGAATTTATCTGGATTTAACCATTGTGAACAAGATAGTTTAGCAACTCTCTTTCGAGAAGATTTTGCCCATTCAAATACTTGAGCTGTTGATAAGGTAGCCGTAGATTTTACTTTTAAGTTAACTCCCACAACATCTGCTGATTTAGATGTTTGAACCTGATTTCTACCAGCTTTTTTAGCATTGTAAAGAGCCATGTCTGCTGCTTGTAGCAACATCTCAGGATTAGATTCAGCAGAGCAGTTACTACTTGCCACTCCTAAACTACTTGTCACCCAATTACTGACTGCCGAAGTTGTATGAGGAATTTCTAAAGCTTCGATTTCTCTTGTGATATTTTCTGCAACCTTCAATGCTCCTTCTATGGGAGTATTTGGCAAAACAACCACAAACTCTTCTCCACCATATCGAGCTACAAAATCTCCTGGTCGTTTGACTGCTACACTAATAGCTTGAGCTACCTGTTGCAAACATTTGTCTCCCTCTTGATGACCGTAAGTATCATTGTAGTGCTTAAAATAATCTACATCTACCATAATTACTGACATAGAACCATCATCGCGTTTTAATCTTTTCCATTCTTGGTCTAGTTTTTCTTGAAAGTAGCGACGGTTGGAAACTCCTGTCAAAATATCAATATAAGCTATTTTCTCTAATTTTTGATTTCTTTGTTCTAAACTATGAAAAAGTTCAGCTTTTTGAATAGCGATCGCTGTCTGAGTTGCCAAACGCTTTAATAAATCAGTATCTAATATTGGCCACTGTCGGTTGTGAGTACATTGATGAGCTATGATTAACCCCCATGTAGTCTTGTCTGTACTTTGTTTTTCCTCTTTTTGATTAATTAAGATTGGCAAGACCATACTTGCTTTTACTTGAAACTTTCTGAGTAGCTCGGTATTGCATTTGTTGAGATCAGGAGTTTCAACATCATCTATTAGATTAATAAAATCTTGTTTGTAGGGTTCTATAATATTTGTATTTAGAAAACATGGGTCATCAATAATTTTACCTAACATTGGACTACAACCTGCTGCAACAGATTCTTTTTCTATGATACCTCTTCCATCTTCCAAAAAACGATAAATCACCACACGGTCGCACTCCAAAAAAAGCCGTACCGACTCTACTGTAGTCTCTAATATTTCATCCAAATTTAAAGATTGATGAATTTGGTCTAAAATAAGTCCCAAAAAATGTTCTTTTTGTCTAAGTTCCTGGACAGCTAATAATGTTTTGAGTGCATTGTGAGGTTCTGTTTTTTTAGAAATAACCATAATTATCCCCCTGCGAATTATGAGTGAGTGTTCAAAGCAACCTGATGGTCTGTTATTAGCTGTTTCCAGCAAACAAGTTAATTAGAGTAATTTGTCTGATGTTCTTGTTTCATTACATATATCCTAACCAACTCAGTTGTGAAGTGGTGAAAAAGGCGTTTACTTGCAAGTTTAATCTCAAAAAAACACTAAATGTAATTCCTGACCAGTTATTGTGTATTTTTTTGCAAGTTCAAAACAACAGCATGATTTTTTGTGACTACTCATGCACATTCTCGCTATTCATCCAAAATTACACTGATAATAAGAATATGTTGAGCATACAACAAAAAAGACTCAACAAACCAATATTAACACCTAGTTGTTGATATGTAGGTTCAAGAAATATTTTGAACAGAAATAAGGATATCTCCAATGATTCAGACTAACTCTCAAAAGAAATATATCAATATTATGGAAGAGATGGTTGCAAAGGAAGTCAATCGCAAAATGAAATTACTGCCTCAAAAGTTGGCAAAATATATTAAGCGAGCTGATGTAGAAACTTATGCTCTGAATCGTCTCCCAGCATTATATGCTTGTAGTCAGGAAGGTTGGCAATTTCAAACAAAAAAAGCCGAAAAAGATTATCAACAAAAGATTGCTCTGGTAGTAAATCGTGCTTTTATTGCAGTACAGAGAGACCTACTGAAAAAATCAACTCCTCTATTTAGAGAGGAAACCAAAAAAGCATCTTCCGAAACTCAAGAAAGTAGCAAGCAAAACTTGAATTGGCATCACAGTCGCTACTATCGACTAGGGTGCGCTAGATATTGAAGCGCCATTACCAAATTATTTATAGCAATACGCAAATAGTTGACGACATTGAGACAAGTCCAAAAGCTATTGTAGTCAAATGTTGCCTGCAACGTCAGTATGCAGGGCTAAAATTAGCTTGTTTGTAAGTAGAATTTTCTTTGTTTTTAGGCTGTTATAGCGCTTTTGAGATGGGTGAATTACACAATCAAAACCACAACCCTTTTAGGGACGTTCCATAGAACGTCCCTATTAGACTTCTTGAAGAAGTCAGGGAATAGGGAATAGGGAATAGGGAATAGGGAATGAAATTGTTGATTTCATATCTTGAATTGATTTAATTTTTTATTTTTGGAGATGTCTATTTTGATCTATTCATATGACAAATAAAGTCAAAAGAGGGAATAGGGAATAGGGAAGATGGAACAGGGAACAGGGAACATGATATATATTTTCACGAAAAAGATACGAAAAATGATTTCGGATAGTTAATTTTACAACTCTAGCTTGTTTTAAATAAAGAGCAAGTTTATTTTCTGGAGAGGTCTAGTGATAAAAAAGTTTTTGTTTGTAGCATTGCTCTAGCCCCAAGTTATAGATAGGGCTAGAGCAATACTACTAGCTTTAATTATAACCGCTGGTATCGTTTGTGTAAAAGTTAGGGTGAATATCTACAGGAAGTTTAAGTTTTTTCCAGCTTTTAAGCCTTCTACCTTCTACCTTCTACCTTCTACCTTCTACCTTCTACCTTCTTCCTTCACCAAGGACTACCAACCATAGTAAAACCTGCCCAATAATACGGATGAGAAAAATCTTGAGTACCAAATTTTCGTAACGCCGATGGTAACACCACCGGACCACGTGCTCCACTTCCCCTTAACTCCCCATCTGCAATCACCACTTCCCCTCGCAACATTGCTAACTGTGCTTGTCTTAGCGCCTCTGCTTTAATCTTGACATTATTCAAATGAGTATAAAACTCGGTCATTAACCCCAATGTACCTTCATCACTCACATACCACACACTTGCTAATGCTGACTTCACACCTGCTGCTACTGCTAATCCCCCAAACCCTAATTCCGCATTTCTGTCTCCTATAGCAGTGCGACAAGCTGACAATACTAACAACTCTACCGCAGGTTTATTCCAACCTAATTCCCGTACTTGGTCTAACTTGATTTGTTCAGTTCCCCACAACTGAATATAAGAGTTGCTAGCTTTTCCCGGTAGAAAATCAGCATGAGTAGCTAAATGAATAATTGGATAAGGATAATTTTGTCGTTGAGTTAGTAGGTTATTGCGAGTGAAGTTTTCATTGAGGAACATATTACCTTGCCATAACTTTTCGGAGATAGTTTGTATCTCTACAGGTACTGCTGGTAATGACTGTTGTTCCAGAAATTTACTTGCTCCCATCGCTAATACTTGAGTATCTTGAAGTGGGCGATAGTTAGTATTCATTAAACTAACACTGGGAATTAAACTGAGGCTATATTTTTCAATTAAAAATTGTTCTCCATCATGTAAGACTGCTACAGGTAAAGTTCGTAAACCTTCATCCATACTAAACAGTAAAGTGTCGATATTTGCTGCTGCTAATTCTGGTGCTATAGGTGCGATGAACCAATCATATAATTGTTGTGCCACTGGCAGATAACTATCAGTAAAACGACGGGAAGGATTTGTAATATGTGCCCGTAATTTGAGAGCAGTTTTCATAAGTTTTTTCCGTTTGGCTTCGGGAATAGTTTTAATAATTGGCTGACCATCTTTGGTATATAAGATTAGTTGTAATTGCTCTGGATAAGCATTAATATAAACAACTGCTGATTCTTTTCCGGTTTGTTTAGCCATGTCGGTTAAGATATCTCGGACGTTTTTTGTGCTGAGAGATTGTTCGTTTAAATCTGTTCCCAAGTAATTAGAATATTCGTTGGTACGATTTTGTTCTAACATGGTTATTACTTGGTTTGAACCGGTGGCTACTGTAAGAGGATTAGTATGAACAGAATCAATTTTTTTGAAGATTTTATCGGTATGGGTAGTATGGTTGATAGATTCTTTTTTTTGGTGTTGAGCAATAGGTGTATTTGTTGTTTGGTTGTTGTTACTAGGGGTGATGGTGGAAATTAAATTGGAGGTGATAGAATTTGATAAATTGTTTGTAACTGAAGGGTTTATAATGAGATTATTATTGTTGGCAGTCTGATTGATGGGATTGGTATTATTAGTTAAATTACTTGGGATATTGATATTATTATTCCCAGGATTTTCTTGATTAAGTATCTGGTTAATTATGGGTGTATTGTTATTAAAAATTACTGAGGTATTATCTGGATTTTGATTAATTCCTGGAAGTTGAATGTTAATAGATTCATTGCCAAAAATTTGATTTATTTGTCCTAGGTTTTGCTGACTACCTGCCGTTTGAATATTAATGGAATTATTACCCGTATTTTGAGTAATGTTGCCGATATTTTGATTGCCTTCTGCAATTTGAATATTGATGGTATTATTAGCAGCATTTTGAGTAACGTTACCGATATTTTGATTGCCTTCTGCAATTTGAATATTGTTAGTATTATTTCCCGCTGTTTGATTAATATCTCCTGTGGTCAGGTTGCCTTGTGCAATTTGAATATTGTTAGTATTATTTCCCGCAGTTTGATTAATATCTCCTGTAGTTAGGTCGCCTTCGGCAATTTGAATATTGTTAGTATTAA
>NZ_JAAHGT010000644.1 GCF_010672385.1 Okeania sp. SIO2F4 | reverse complement strand
TCGTGAGTTCTAAAATACTTTTTACCTTTTTCTTCCATTTTAAAATTTAATCACAACTATTTCCCTCACACCTCCCACACTTCCCACACCTCTTACCCTAATTATCCCTAAAATTACTCTTGTACTCGCACATCAATTACACTAGCATTAAAATTATAGTCCCTACCTTCTAGCTCAATTGTCATCCCAATTTTTACCTTAATATTTCCTAAAATAGGACCATCATCAGTAACTCTACCTTTACCTTCCAATGTTAATAAAACATTCCGACTAAATAGTTCTTTATCTCTAGGATCGGGTAAAGCTTTTACCGTTCCATCTGGTTGAGGAACTGCCACTTTTCGAGTCAAAAATTCTACAGATTTTAGGTCAACTTCTCCATAAGGTTGATTCCTAATAATCAATTGAGTTTTTTCCCCTTCCTTTAATAATTTTTCAGGGTAACGACCTTTTAAACCTAGAGCAATAGCATCTACTTCAACTGGTTTAGTCACAATATTACCCACTTGAGCAACAGAATTTTTATTAGTACCAGGAAAGACAAATATTCCCAATAATACCATGAAAATTATTAACACAGCGCCAACGTCTAAGACACTGACTTTACCAAATAATCGTCCTTGAGAATCCAGAATTTTCATAACTTCATAACTTAATTTTGATTTTGACAAAAGTAAACTACTCAACTAGAACTTACGCAACCCAAACAATAAACTGGATTTATTACCCTAATTTATTACCCTAATTTAATGCTTGATATTGCAAATTTTAGTTCATAAACCTTCTTTCTGCGTAAGTCCTGTCAATATTAAATCGCCCGATTATAAGGTGAGCTTTTGATACTCCTCCAGAATATCTCATATAGTATATAGTTAGTTGTCTGGGCACAAACTCAAGATTAGTGACATACTCCCACACTAACCTTGCAGTATAGTATGAGCTTCTCGTTTCCCAGTCCCGATGTTGCCTCGGACACGCGCATGCTTTAAGGACTGGATGCCTTACCGAACCATTAATAATTAATAATTATTAATTAAATAATTCAGCTTTCTTTGCCGACTCTTTCAAGGGGAAAAAGCGGTCGGAAAGCGGAGCAGTCCGTTAGGATGGGATGGCGAGGTTTCCCGCTCTTGACAGAGCCGCTTCGAAGTTCGCCATATCCAATCACCAATGCGAGAAAAGTGCTCTTGAATTTCCTTATATTCAATTCCGTAATGGTTTTAACTTTCTTGTAATTATCAATTATCCATTATCCATTATCCATTAATGAACACCCTATTTTTTTATTTAGCATATAAACTATCCATTATTAGACAATGTGGAGAAATTAATATAAGTATTATGAGCATTTTTACATGGCTAAAAAGGTGTAGTAAATCAAATTAATGATATTCCTCCAAAAAAAGAGCCTCTTAGAGAGATTACCATGACTTACGACAAAAATTAGTCTAAAGGATGAAGATAAGGAAGTTTTTTATTAACTAAACTCCCTTATCTTCCATAAAAAAATCAAGTTTTTGCTTTGCGGAAAAGCTATAGATAACTTTTGTAGTTAATAACAAGATTGGCAGAACATCATTCGCTAATTTATGACATCTTGATAAATTCAAAATCTACTACCTCTGAATAAAAAAGCCAATGTTGAAAAAACTATCTTTGATTTCTAAATCTTCCGATCGCCGAATATCATACCCACTAATATCCATCATGGTCGCTGCTAGTTTATGTGCAGGTACAGCATCTCCTACTCAAGCTATTCCTTGGAGGGAATTAATTTTTCAGGGTGTTCAGATGATGTCAATTTCTAATCTATCTGACCGTCAAGAAGTTGAACTAGGTAAACAAATTAATCAACAATTATTGAGAAAGGGAGATGTTAAACTTTATCCCGATCGCGCAGCAAACGAATATATAAATAGAATTGGGCAAAGATTAGTTGCAGCAAGTCCCCGCTCAGATATTCCCTATACTTTTCAGGTAGTAGAGGATGATAGTATAAATGCTTTTGCAACTATGGGAGGGTTTGTTTATATCAATACTGGTTTAATGAAAGCTGCGGATAATGAAGCAGAATTAGCTAGTGTCGTTTCCCACGAAATTGCTCATATTACCGAACGCCATGCGGTGAAACAATTACGTCGAACATTATTAGCACAGGGTTTAGCTACTGCAGCAGGGGTAGATCAGAATGTTGCAGTTCAACTGGGGGTAGAATTAGCATTACGTCGCCCCAAAAGTCGCCAGGCAGAATTTGAAGCAGATCGAGTTGGTATTGAAACCTTGGGAAGAGCGGGATATGCTCAATCTGGTGCAATTACATTTATGGAAAAATTGCTGAGAAAAAGTTCGCCGCCATCTTTTCTGAGCACTCACCCAGCAACATCGGCGCGAATTTCTCAGATGAAACAAATGATTAATCCTGAATTTGCCTATAATGGTGATGGGTTG
Organism: Okeania sp. SIO2F4; assembly: GCF_010672385.1. Taxonomy (GTDB): domain Bacteria; phylum Cyanobacteriota; class Cyanobacteriia; order Cyanobacteriales; family Microcoleaceae; genus Trichodesmium. The sequence continues at coordinate 3,268 of NZ_JAAHGT010000644.1, read as the reverse complement.
GATGAGAGACGTTATCAGGTAATTGTAAGTAGATTAGTTCCGTAGCATACCTGATGGAAAAATTCTACAGCATATTTCGGACTAATGATGTACAAGTTGAAATGGTGAAATTCTTGTAGCAAATGCATCTTGTCTGTAATAAGTGTACCTCACGGGCAACGGAAACTGCTGTGTCTTCTAATCTAGATTAGACATCTCCAATGATAAAAAATCGGCGTTGGTGAAGCGCGTGTATGATATTAATCTTAATTATTTAGGAGTCAGGAGTCAGGAGTCAGGAGTCAGGAGGAAAGAAGGAAGAAGAAAGAATAGTAGACACAGAAAGTTTTTTGTTTGCGCTCTTATCCGGACAAGAAATCATACCTCAAATCACCAATGCCAAAAAATCAAATCAATTATTTTCTCCTACTCCCTCTTTTCTGGAGATGTCTATTATACCAATTTGATAAATATTTGCTACAAACAGCTAAAGTATTTTTTAGGAGTCAGGAGTTAGGAGTTATACCATTTATCAAAAAGAATTCTATACCCGATCGGGTGGGGAAGTGTGGGGAGTGTGGGGAGTGTGGGGAGGTAGGGACGTTGCATGCAACGTCCGTACAACATAAGAATAATAAACATTAACTGGGCTATTATTAGCAAAAAATGATTTATCCTGTATTAATTACTTAAGAACTGAAGTGCGACCTAAGTATAGTAATGCTTTTGAGAATTGGTATTAGGAGTCAGGAGTCAGGAGTCAGAATAAATAGCTTCCATACCATTTTGGCGTTGCTGAATCAAGGTATGAAAATAAAAATTGAACAATCTGAAATAGTTGTTATTCAATAGTTGAGAAATTATCAAAAAATACAAATCATACCCAAAATCAGTAACTCCCCATTTCTTAGTTCATAACTTATCTTATTGGTCAAAGAGACATTTCCTACAAAATATTTTTATCGCCCTTATTATTCGTAACATTCTTTTTTAAAATTGGTATTAGATATGTCCGATAACCAAAAATCAAATCAATTATCCTAATAAATAATCAATTATTTCTCCCTACACCCTACTCCCTACATCCTACTTCCTATTTTCTATATAAGTCCATTGACTATAGAAAAACCCAGACAAAGTGACTTAATTTAAACAGTAGTAATATGACAGAATGTCAAACTTTAAAATGACAAACTGTCAAACTTTTTTTTGTTAAAAATTACTATATAATACTTCGAGGATAAATCTTTCAAGAGCTTATAAATAAGTTCAATGAAGGCTTTTATTGAAAAATAAACTAGCTGATTTTTTTCATAAGATAATAGTATTTATGAAAAAATACTACTATCTTTTCCTGTTATTGTAGTAAACCAACCTTGAGTATATTAATGGAAGATTTAATTGTTTCTGTTGCCTTTGACCGGACTGATTTAGAAGTTGGAGATGCTCCTAGAGTTATTGTAACTAATGATTTCGATGGTGATGAAAATTTAGATTTAGTCGTTGCCAATTTTGGAGGTAGTGAAGTTTCTTTCCTCTCAGGAGATGGTACGGGAAATTTCAGTAACCCGATCGATATTTCAGTCGGACAAAACCCTGTCTCTCTAGTAACAGAGGATTTTGATGATGATGGAGAATCAGATTTAGCCGTTGTTAACTTTGCAGATAATAATGTTTCAGTATTACTTGGAGATGAGTCAGGTAATTTTGATGACCCTGTTAATTTTCCAGTAAATAATTTCCCTGGTCCGTTGAAAGTAAGTGATTTTAACGGAGATTCCTTGTTGGATATAGCAGTTGTTAACTTTGGAGGCGAAGGAGAATTCCCAGACCTTGGAGGAGATGGAGTTTCAATTCTTTTAGGAGACGGCGAAGGTAGTTTTGAGCCACTCCCAGAAATTTTCTTTGAAGATGGAGCTTTTGACCTGACAGTAGGAGATTTTGACGAGGACGGAAATGAAGATATAGCTGTTGTTAATTCTTTTAGCGATGACATTTCCCTCCTGTTTGGAAATGGGGATGGTACTTTTAGCGACCCCACTAACTTAGCAGCAGGAGATCGACCTGATGGGATTAATTCTGGCGATTTCAATCAAGATGGGAATATAGATTTAGCAGTCGCTAACGCAGATACAGAAGATGTTTCAATCTATTTAGGAGATGGCACTGGAGATTTTACTCGTACTGACTTTCCTGTAAGTTCGCTTCCAGTAGGAATTGGAGTAGGAGATTTTGATGGTGACAATATTGAAGATTTAGCAGTTGCCAATTTTCTGAGCGATAGTGCCTCAATTTTGCTAGGGGATGGATCTGGAAACTTTGATAATCGAAATGACGTAGGAGTAGGAAGTGGAGCTATAGGTGTAACTACTGGAGATTTTAACGAAGACGATCGCCTAGACCTAGTAATTGCCAACTTTGGACAAGACTCATCTGGTAACGAAATTTCGGTATTGCTCAATACAGGTCTGTTGATTAAAGGAACTCAGGATAACGATACCCTACCTGGTGCCGCAGAAAACGATAGTATTATTGGCGGTCGGGGTAATGACTCACTTTAGGGGAAAGACGGTGACGATGTTTTAGAAGGTCGTCAGGGTTTTGACCGCTTGTTTGGTGGTAATGGTGACGATACTCTTCGGGGTGGTCAAGGTCGCGTTCGCGTTAGCGTTGCGTAGCAAATCGCTTAAATGGTGGAACCGGAGATGACGAATTAACTGGCGGTGCTAGCATTGACCGCTTTATTTTCAATACGAATCAAGAATTTCAGTCAGAAGATTTAGGTATAGATAGTATTACCGATTTTTCTCAAACCCAGGAAGACATTATTCTTCTCGATCGCACAACTTTTAGTGCTATTAACAGTCAGTCGGGAACAGGTTTCAGTATTGCTGATGAATTTACAACAGTAACCAGTGACGAACTTGCAGCAACGGTTGATGCAGCTATCGTTTACAATAGTTCAAATGGTAATTTATTCTATAATCCTAATGGTAGTGATACTGGTTTCGGTAATGGAAGTCAGTTTGCCACTTTGACAAATACTCCTTCGTTGACAGCAGATGATTTCTTCCTTAGAAGTTAGTCAAGATTGTAATATCAAATCCGGTGTGCGATTCGTTTGGCCTAAGTAAACCCTAGTAGCGCGTCAAGCTTGAAATAGTGTTTTAGGAAAGTTCTACAAACCTTAGTCATAGCAAGAATTATACTAAAAAATTTAATACACCATTTTAAGCTTGACACGGCACTAGACCGTTTTATCTAAAATAGTGCAATAGGAAAAACTGAT
>NZ_JAAHGT010000643.1 GCF_010672385.1 Okeania sp. SIO2F4 | reverse complement strand
CCCTGTATTAAGGCATAGAATTTTACTCAACTTCAAAGCAGAAGCAGAAGAAAAGAGTCCAGCTTGGCTTATCCAACAATTGCTTGAACAAATGTATAGCAATTCTTTTAAGTCTTATTATTATAAGTAACATACTTTTTTGAAGCTTGGTATAAGCTAAAAAACATTTATATTTCAGGTAGTCCTGTAGATCTAGTAATTATATCATGTTCGGATAATCACTTATAATAAAGTATATGGTTTGTAGTATAGCTCTCAGCCCTATCTAAAGTTCGGACTAAGAGCTATACTACGAACTTTAATTATATATAACTATTTAACCGAACATAATATTAGACGTAGGGAACACTTAACTGGAAACAGGGAACAGAAAGTACCATGATTTATTAGTAAAAAAAAATTGTATTCACTTAACTACTTGACTTTTTTTTGGATATCACTACTTGTACAGCACTACCATATTTCATATTCCCTTACTGAAAAAAAAATCAAGGTTTAAAGCCTCTCCTCGGCTTCGCTACTGGCTGTTGCCCTATAGGGATAAAAAAATAAAAAAAATCCTTTTAAGTAATCCTATTCTTTTGAATAAGAAGTAATTATTAATTATTTAAAATTACCTTTGTAAATTCAAAATAATTTTAATTTGAATCAAGATAGTATTCGATGAAAGTTTGCAATCGTTGAAGTTGGAAACTGTTCGCCAGTTGCAAAATCTCTTGAGTAAAAGCAGTAGAAGTTCCTTGTGATTTCTGAAGCTCTTCGACAGTTTCTACAACGCTTTGAATATCACCATCCTCAACTAGGGTAAGTAATTCTTGCAATACTTCTTGACTAGGACGAATAACCGTATCAGTCTCGACTACCTGAACCACTTCAACTGATACCTTTGCCTGTTTCTGATCGACCCACTCTAAGTTCAGATATTGCTGCAAGATTCTTAGTAATTGGTCAGTTGATTATATAGCTCTCAAATGTTTTCTATATAACGTTACTGCCTAAGTTCTGTTTTGATAAATTTTTATTATATCATCTCCAGTCAAATATTCCTCAATAATTTTTGGCATTGGTAAAATCAAGTATGAAATTCGTATGGGAGTAAGATTGATATTAAGGAAAAAAGCTGTTTTAAGTAGGTAGGTGAAAAAATTTATAAGTACGTCCGCAGCGACTGAAGCGGAGCGGAAGCAAGCAATATCAAGGGTTTCAACTGCTTTAATATTTAGTTACATAGTGATGTTTATTCGTGCCTACCTACTTAACTACTGACTACTGACTACTAAAAATCATATTATCATTCACCAACGCCGAATTTTTAATAGTTTTTAGCATATCTGCGGAGACAATTTAGGATGAGGATAGTCAGTAATATCATCACAGATTATCAAGAGATATAGCAATTCCCAAAAAGCGTGAGATACAAAATTCCCTGGTTTTAGGGAACACTTAACTGGGAATAGGAAGTAGGGAGTAGTAATTCTGGTTCCGTAGGAATAAATAAAGAAGAAAAACAACTGTACCTCCGAGAGCTTGGTAAACGCTATATCGCTAAAAATTGACCGCAAAAAATAGGCTATTGCTGATAATATTAAGTTCAAGTACAGCTAATTTATCAAACTGGTAAATGTTTGCTATGAATCTCTATTCTCTGTTCTCTATAAGTAGAGTTTTGTAAGATTCTTTTTTCAAACAGAAAATTGATATATATAGTGTAAATTAATAATTAATCACACTATATATAGAAAAAATTAGATTAAGTTTACCATTGGGAATTCAATAGTTTATATTTGTAGATAGAGCTAGAAGAACAATACTCATTTTTTTGTGTTAATGTAAAATGTGAAAAATAAAGTCAAAACAAACCCAAATAATATAGCTGTTGTCTAAAAAACAACGGATAAAAGACAGAAAAAACAGGGAAAATTAACATCAACCAAATGAGAATAACTCGGTGAAACATTAGCGTCAAGCTTGACAAATATCAGCACTATAGCAAAATGATTCCTCAAAAACTGCAACTCAAAAATTTCCTCAGTTATCACGAAGCAACCTTAGATTTCACAGGTCTGCATACTGCCTGTATTTGTGGACCCAATGGTGCAGGAAAATCTTCCTTACTAGAAGCGATCGCCTGGGCGATCTGGGGAAATAGTCGTGCCGCTACTGAAGACGATATTATTAGTCTGGGAGAAAAAGAAGTACGGGTAGATTTTACATTCTCTACCCACGGTAATATCTACCGTGTCATTCGTGGTCGTCGTCGCGGTCAGTCACCAACCCTAGAATTTCAAGTTTATACAGGTTCTAGGTTTAAAAGTCTGACTGAAAAAGGTGTCCGAGCAACCCAACAAAGTATTATTGAACATCTTAAACTCGACTACGACACATTTGTAAATTCGGCATATTTGCGTCAAGGTAGGGCAGATGAATTTATGCTTAAACGTCCCAACGAACGTAAAGAAATTCTCGCTTCCCTGCTAAAACTCGACCAATATGACACTCTAGGAGAAAAAGCTAAAGATGTTGCTCGGGAGTTTAAGGCAAAAGTGGAAATACTCGAACAAAGTCTAGAAGCGAATCAAAAACAACTCCAAGAAAAAGAAGCGATCGCTCAACAAAAAACTAACCTTAAAGCAACTTTAGCTCAACTGCAACAAAAACAAGAAACTGATAGACAACAACTCAAACAACTCCAAACCCAACAACACGAGCGCAAAACCTGGGAAAAATTACTGCAAGGTCAACAACAACAATACGACAAACTTGTGCAAGAATGTTATCGCCTCAAACAAGAACTAAAAACCACCCAACAACAACAATACGAACTATTAGCAGTAGTGAAACAGGAGAATGAAATTAACGCTGGATATAGTCATTTCCAAAACTTACAAACTACTGAAGAAAATTTATCTGGCAAATTCAAAAAACACCAAAATGCTCTCAACCAACGTCAACAACTCCAGGAAAAACAACGGCAACAACTCCAGGAAGTACAAAACAAAATTCAGCAATGTCGAGCGCAGTTAAATTCTCTGAAAGAGCAGGAACAAGAAAACCTGCATATTCTGAGTAAGCGTTCTGATATTGAAACTGCTCTGACACAACTACAAGCAGCAAGAGCAAAATTAAACGAACTAGATAAGTTACAAATAGAAGTTACTCCCCTAGTGCAACAACGGCAAAAATTACAAACCGAACTCGAAAAGGGGCAAGCACGTTTGAGCGCACGTTTGGAAGAACTTAATTCTAGAGTCTGTCAACTACGACGAACTCAACAGCAAAAGCAACCTCAACTACAAGCAACGTTACAGGAAGTAGTCGCAGAAATTACTCAACTGGATAATAAGCGAGTTTATCAACAACGGGTGCGAGAAAAAGGTCAGGAAAGACATCAATTTCTCGAACGTTTAATTCGCAATAAAAAAGATTATGAAACCAGACTGTCGGAACTGGAGCAAAAGTTACAATTATTAAATCAAGATAATGGTAATGGTAAAATTGGAGTCAAAGAATATCCGCCTTGCCCCTTATGCGATCGCCCTTTGGACGAACATCACTGGCATTTAGTAGTAGATAAACATCAAACTCAGCAAAAGGAAATTAGAGATTTATTGTGGGTGGCGCGGGAGCAACTGACTCTTTCCGAGCGAGAAATTAAGATTTTGAGAACAGAATATCGTCAAATAGACCAAGAGTTGGCAAAATATGATGAGTTGCGGGAGCGTCGGGGTGGTTTACAAGCACAGTTAGATAATATTAAAAACGATGAAAGTTTGCTGCAAGAGTTAGTAGAGGAAGTAGCAGAAGTTGAGCGATCGCTACATACGGGAGATTTTGCAGTTAATTTATATGCTGAAATTAGCAGTTTAGAACAGCAAATTGAACAATTTAATTATGATGACCGGAGTCATAGTTTAGCGAGGGAAGAAGAAAAGAAATTAAGGTGGGCAGAAATTAAGTATGGGCAAATTAAGGATGCGGAGACAAAGTTAGGAAAAATTCGCGCTCAGATGCCAGAATTTGAGGAGCAAATAGTTAGTTTGGAACAAGATTTGGAGCAACAAAAACAAACTTCTGAAGTACAACAACAAATTGTGGTTATTGAGAGAGAAATTTCTGAGATTGGGTATAATTTAGATGAACATAATAATGTTAGATCGGAGTTGAGAAAAGCACAATTTTGGTTAACTAGAATTGAAAAATTACGTCAGGCTCAAAAACAATATCCTCAGTTACTGGAAAGAATAAATCAATTAAAGGGAATTCTAGAAAATCGACAGCAAGATTTAGCTGGAATTAAAGGTCAGATTTCCGTTTTAAATGAACAGTTAGAACAAACTCCAAACCTGAATGAAAAAATTATCTATTTAGACAAAAAAATTCAAGAGCGTCGTCAGCAATTAGACGAACAGTTGGGAAGTTTAGGCAGAGTACAACAGCAGTTACAACATTTAGAAAATTTGCAAGCTCAGAATAGTCAACAATTAGAACAATTACAAACTATTAAACGGCAATATCGAGTTTATCAGGAGTTAAGTTTAGCTTTTGGTAAAAAGGGAATTCAGGCATTAATGATTGAAAATATTTTGCCCCAATTGGAGGCAGAAACTAATCAGATTTTAGCAAGACTAAGTGCTAATCAATTGCACGTTCAATTTGTGACGCAAAAAGCTACAAAAGGAAGTAAGAAAAATTCTAAATGGATAGATACATTAGATATTTTAATTGCAGATACAAAAGGTACAAGACCTTATGAAACTTATTCGGGAGGAGAAGCTTTTCGAGTTAATTTTGCCATTCGTTTAGCCTTATCAAAATTGTTGGCGCAGCGTTCCGGTACTGCCTTGCGATTGTTGATTATTGATGAAGGATTTGGTACTCAAGATGCCGAGGGATGTGACAGATTGATTGCTGCTATTAATGCCATTTCTGCTGATTTTTCTTGTATTTTAACCGTGACTCATATTCCTCATTTCAAAGAAGCTTTTCAAGCTCGAATTGAAGTGAGTAAAACCGCCCAAGGTTCGCAAATTATGTTGTCTGTATAAGCTCGAAGCGTTCAGCTATCAGCAGTCAGCTCAATTTTTGAGATAAAATCTAGTTTAACAGTTGTCATTGCGACGATAGGAAGCAATCTCCTTAACGCTTGAGATTGCTTCTTTCCACGGAGTGTAAGTTGCAATGACATACCTGTAAATTGTTTCACTAACCTTACTTATTAAGGGTGAAAAAAAACAAATCACACTTATAGTGTGTAGATTCAGATTTATGTTCGGTGCTAGCCTGTAATATCATGTCCGGATGAACAGTTATACTAAATCCGGTTGAGAAAGAAGGTTTATTGTGAGGGTAAGGCAGAAGGCAGAGGGGAGAAGGCAGAAGGGTTAGAAGGATTTGGACAAACTAGCTTTTCATAACCGGATTTGGTGTTATAAATAATTAGGGAGTCCTCCGGAGGGAGAAGTGGTGGAAAAAAGAATATATCAGGAGCCTCACGGGGTGACAAGGTAGCTGAAAGCTATATATAGAGGTGGACTTATCAAATAAGCTGAAGAATAGTTCAACTAAAATCCCACTATTATTGAGAATAGATGGGGGTGTGGTGCGTTCGCGGAGCGTTGCGGAGCGCAGTATCGCGCCACACAGTAGCTTGATTATTTATTCAAATAACTGGCAAAACAGTTAAAAATCCGATCAAAAAGGGTTGGTAATTACAAATAAAAATTAATAAAAG
>NZ_JAAHGT010000642.1 GCF_010672385.1 Okeania sp. SIO2F4 | reverse complement strand
TTATCTAAATTTCTATCTGCAATAACTGCATTTAAAGAAAACCCAGGCAAATTAAATAGAGAAATGTGTGTAGCAATCGTTCTGACTTACGCAAAATCTCGAATTATACCCTATCTGTAGGGGTGATTCGCGAATCACCCCTACTAGATGTGGTGGTTATGCGTAAGTCCTGATAAAAAAAGAGGCGGTGCGTTACGACAGATTTGTGAACTCCCTTCATATTCTGAATTTCAGCCGTCTTTTCATGTCCGCTCTTAGCGGAAACGCACCCTACATTTTAGCTGATGGCTGACTGCTGAGTGCTTCTTTAGAAGAGGCGGTGCGTTACGACGGATTTGTGAACTCCCTTCATATTCTGAATTTCAGCCGTCTAACGCACCCTACATTTTAGCTGATGGCTGACTGCTGACCGCTGAGTGCTTCTTTAGAAGAGGCGGTGCGTTACGACGGATTGTTAAATCTCTTTGAGAGCTTAAATTTCAGCCGTCTAACGCACCCTACAAATTTGGCTGATAGCTGACTGCTGACCGCTGACCGCTTTTAACTATAAGCTTCTATCGGTAAACAAGAACAGACGAAATTACGATCGCCAAAAGCATTATCAACCCGCCCTACAGTCGGCCAAAATTTATGCTCTCGCGTCCAAGGAGCAGGATAAGCAGCACGTTGTCGAGAATAACTATGCTTCCACTCATCCACCATCAAACTCTCGGCAGTGTGAGGAGCATTTTTCAACAAATTATCCTCTTTATCTGCTTTTCCAGTTTCAATCTCCTCTATTTCCTGACGAATAGAAATCATCGCATCACAAAAACGGTCTAACTCCTCCTTCGACTCACTCTCCGTCGGTTCCACCATAATTGTACCCGCCACAGGCCAAGAAACAGTCGGCGCGTGAAAACCATAATCCATCAAGCGTTTGGCAATATCATCCACCTCAATACCAGCAGACTTTTTCAACGGACGCAAATCCAAAATGCACTCGTGAGCAATAAACCCATGCTTACCCTTGTACAAAACTGGATAATAACTTTCCAACCGTTGCGCAATATAATTAGCATTCAAAATCGCTATCTTAGTTGCATCAGTTAAACCATCCGCACCCATCATGGCAATATACATCCAAGAAATTGGCAGAATACTGGCGCTACCCCAAGGTGCAGCAGATACTGCTCCACTAGAATTTTCGCCACCAATATTAATAACAGAATGTCCTGGTAAAAAGGGTGCTAAGTGAGATTTAACTCCTATCGGACCCATTCCCGGACCTCCACCACCGTGAGGAATGCAAAAAGTTTTGTGCAAATTCAAATGACAAACATCGGCACCAATTTCCGCCGGACGACATAATCCCACTTGAGCATTCATATTCGCTCCATCCATATAAACTTGCCCACCGTAACCGTGGATAATTTCACAAATATCAACAATGTCTTCCTCAAATACACCGTGAGTAGAAGGATAAGTAATCATCATGGCAGCCAAATTATCTTTGTGCTTTTCTGCCTTTTTCTGCAAATCTGCAATATCTATATTTCCTTGACGGTCGCATTTGACAACCACAACCTTTAACCCACTCATCACCGCTGAAGCAGGGTTTGTACCATGAGCAGAATCAGGAATCAAACAAACATTGCGATGTGCTTCCCCACGGTGAGCATGATATTCGCGAATTACTAATAAACCCGTATATTCTCCCTGGGAACCTGCATTTGGTTGGAGAGAAATTGCTGCAAAACCTGTGATTTCTGCCAACCATTCCTCCAGTTGCTCAAACATTATTTGATAACCTTTAGTTTGAGAGGTGGGAGCAAAAGGATGAATCTTAGCAAATTCCGGCCAGGTTACAGGTATCATTTCTGCTGTAGCATTAAGTTTCATTGTACAGGAACCCAAGGGTATCATTGATGTTGTCAAGGATAAATCTTTTGCCTGCAAACGGTGGATGTAACGCAAGAGTTCAGTTTCAGAATGATAACTATTAAATACTGGGTGAGTTAAATAACTGCTAGTACGAGCATAAGAACTTTGAGAAAGGGGGGAAATATTTTCGATGTCTGGTAATGCTTTTCCACCAGCAAAAATTTGCCACAGATTTTGTACATCTGTATCAGTGGTAGTTTCATCTAGAGAAATACCAACAGTTTGCTCATCAAAAGTTCGCAGATTAATACCTACATTTTCAGCAGCATCAATAATTTCTTTTGCACTTTTCACAGGAGAGTCAGCACCTACTATTATCCGAATAGTATCAAAAAATGATTCTGCACCAATTTGATAACCAAGCTGTTTTAAACCTGTTGCCAATTTAAAAGTCAAATTATGGATATTTTCCGCAATTTCCTTTAAACCATCCGGACCGTGATAGACTGCATACATACCTGCCATTACCGCTAGCAAAACTTGAGCAGTACAAATATTACTCGTTGCCTTCTCCCGCCTAATATGTTGTTCCCGCGTCTGTAGTGCCAATCTTAATGCTGGGTTACCATTAGCATCTTGAGAAACTCCCACAATACGTCCAGGAGTTTGTCGTTTATAAGCTTCTTTAGTAGCAAAGTAAGCAGCATGGGGACCGCCATATCCGAGAGACACGCCAAAACGTTGAGTATTACCCACCACAATATCAGCACCAAATTCTCCAGGAGGTGTCAGTAAGGTTAAACTTAGTAAGTCAGCAGCAACAGTTACTAAACCTCCTACCTCATGAACTTTTTCCACAAATTCGCGGTAGTCATAAATTGCTCCGTCGGTAGCAGGATATTGGAGGAGAGCGCCAAAAATTGGTTTGTCAAAAGTGAAAGTCTGGAAGTCACCGACTATTACTTCTATTCCCAATGGTTGTGCTCTAGTTTTGACAACTTCAATATTCTGAGGATGGCAGTTAGAGTCAACAAAGAAAGCTTCTGCCTTAGTTTGGCACAAACCGTAACTCATACTCATTGCTTCCGCTGCTGCTGTCGCTTCATCAAGCAGGGAAGCATTAGCTATTTCCAAACCAGTTAAGTCCGTAATCATAGTTTGGAAATTTAGCAAAGCCTCCATCCGTCCTTGAGCTATTTCTGCCTGATAGGGAGTATAAGCGGTGTACCAACCAGGATTTTCTAGGATATTGCGGAGGATGACTGGTGGAGTAATACAGTCATAATAACCCATACCAATGAAGGAACGAAATACCTGATTTTTAGAGATTATTTCTTTGATTTGGGCAATAGCAGCGCTTTCACTCAGAGACTTGGGCAAATTGAGGGGTTGCTGGTATCGGATTTTCTGGGGAACTGTTTTTTCAATTAGGTCCTCTAGGGAAGAAATACCTAATACGGCCAGCATTTGTTGAATTTTCTCAGAAGTAGGGCCAATATGTCGTTGGGAAAAGTCAATAGACTTTTGGCCTTGGTTAGCTAGTTGTAGTTGATTGCTTGAGTTTGTCTTCGATTGATGTATTGCTACCACTTTGATGTTCCTTGAAATCAATGTCTCATTCAGTTGTAACAAAAATTCATACCTAAATGCTAGGTAGAGAGTCAAGTCATATGTTGATATTATGGGCCAAATTTAGGTATTGTTAATCAAGAAGCAGTTACAGATCAAAAAATCAAGTATTTTAAAGTTAAGTAGCCAAGCATAATTACAGACATAATTAAATGTCACTATCTCCGTAGCGACTGTAATGGAGTGGAAGGAAGTAATCTCAAGTGTTGGAGCTGCATCAATATTTTGTTAGATATAGGACTTACGCATCTAGCGCAAAAGTATTGGCTTGAGATTACTTTCCTGACGGAATGCTCCGCAAACGCTGTGGTTTGTCGAACTTAATGACAAAAATAAGTTATTTTGCATAAATCCTAAGATGACAGAAATAAGTTATTTTGGATAAATCCTAAGATAGTTAGATTTATTCACGTCTACCTACTTAAAACTGAAAAAATACTGAATCGAAACTTTTAACTGCGAATATATTATTAAAGTTTTTACTACTACTTTAATAGTCGTTTTTTGATTATGAATATAAAATTTATTGCTGCTGGTTTAGGGACTTTAACTGCTTTCTCATTATCATTAAGTGAAGCCAACTTAGGACAAGCTCAAACAGTTGAAAATACTATTAATTATCCTCAGATAGAATTAGAGGATAACTCAATAGAAACTGATAGTGTTAATTATACTCAGATGGAATTTGATTGGGAGGAGTTGTGGGAGCAAATTAATAGTTTGCCTTTGTTCAGATATACGACAGGGATAACTTTAATATTTTTCTTGATTTTTGTCTTGGCAATCTGGCGGGAAAAAGAATTAAAGTTAAACCCAATTACTATGAGGCATGAAAGAGTTAATCTTATTACTTATTTTAATAATCTCTTATCTTCTATAGCTAAGAAAGAACCTTGGGAAATATTCGAGAAAATATTTGTGCCGATTTTTATAGGTTTAATTGCTAGTTTTATTGCTTACGATCTAGAACAACTTGAAGAAAAAATTTCTGACAAACGTTTCCATGAGCAAATATTGGCTAACTATATGAAGGAAATTAGACAAATTTTATTAGAGCAAGAAAGGATTAATGTTGAGAGAAAAAAGATTAATCCTAATAATATCGATCGGGATAATCAGGAGATATTTAATGGTTTAATTCAGGCCAATACATGGAATTTAGCATTACGTTTAGAAGATGACGCTAAACTAAAAGGATTATTATTGCTATTTTTGTATGAAACTAGATTAATTCTATGTCAAACAGATTTAGATTGTAATCAAATAGACCTTCAAAGTATCAACCTAGAAAATGTTCAATTAATTAGTGATTATTTGAAAGACGCTAACTTAACAGGTGCTAACTTGTCTAATGCCAAATTTGAAGATGTTGTTCTTGTAAATTCTGACTTAAGTCATGCAACATTAGTAGGAAGTAAATGGAGAGGTTCCAGATTAAGGGATGCTAATCTTAGTCATGCTAAATTGAATAATGCCGATCTGCGTGGTGCTGACTTAAGCGGAGCTGACTTAAGTCATGCAGACCTTACTGGAGCCAAAATAGATAAAACCACCATGTTATTGTTTGCTACTTTCTGTAAGACAACTATGCCAAATGGAACCAGAGAAGATAAAAATTGCCCAGCCAATTAATTAATTTCATAAGTTTGTTGCAAAGGTTAGAAACAGGTGAAAAAATAAATAAAAATAAAGGAAAAAAAAGATTTAATTGTTACTTGTGTAAGAAGTATAATTTTATTTTTTCAAGATTAAACTTTCATTCATTAAGAACATTAAGAAGCTTTTGGCGGATTTCTTCACAAAGTTTTTGACTAAGTTGTTTATTATCATATTTACCCTTTGTCGTTTCTGCCACTACTTCTTCTAATCCCTCTAGACTTTGATCTTTTTGATTAGTAGCTGTGTAAAGTTTAGTATTTCCAGCACTTATAGCAGACTCATAAAGAGATTCTTCCGATCTATTTTTAGCGACATTATTTGTACACCAAGTCATGGCACCAACCATCTTAGCAATTTCCTCTGCCGTTTCCGTTTTTTCTGCTCGTACTGGCAAAGGTATTAAAGTAATTAAACCAATAGTTAAACCGAACAATATATAACATTTTTTCATTTGAGTTCTCCAAATATATTTTTTCCTATCTATCTATTATATCATCTGCAAATTATCAGAGTCCGGGAAGATACAACATCAAATTAACTCAGAACATATATACCCTACTGAAAAATATAAATTCATCAAAAAAAAAC
>NZ_JAAHGT010000641.1 GCF_010672385.1 Okeania sp. SIO2F4 | reverse complement strand
TAGGCAAAATCCTGGAAACTCACCCCCTGGTTAAGACCAACAGCGCCTAGTCTCACACAACCTGGGGGCAGACTCTTACGAACTTTTATTGGTCATAGTGGTTGGGTAAATGCAGTAGTTGTCACTCGTGGAGGAATGCTAATTTCTGGTTCTTCGGACAATACTCTCAAAGTCTGGAATGCTGAAACAGGTAAAGAAATTAGTACCATTACTGGTCATACGGGGCGAATTAGAGCGATCGCTTTACTGGGTGATGAATGGGTAATTTCTGGTTCTGATGACTTCACCATCAAAGTCTGGAACCTTGAAACAACAGAAGAATTTGTTACCCTAACAGGTCATACAAGAGCAGTAAGAGCAGTTGCAGCACTGCCAGATGGCAGAGTAATTTCTGGTTCGTCAGACAATACTATTAAAGTCTGGAATCTTGAAACACAAAAGGCAGAAATTACCCTCACAGGTCATCAAGGTTGGGTAAATGCGGTAGCAGTATTGTCTGAGACAGAAATTATTTCAGGTTCATCCGATAACACTCTCAAAATTTGGAATCTGGAAACAGCAGAAGAACTATTTACACTTACAGGTCATACAGGTGGTGTGAGAACTATAACTACACTTCCTGAAAAACAAATAATTTCAGGTTCTTCTGATAACACAGTTAAAGTCTGGAATCTTGATAGCAAAAAAGCAATTTTTACATTCAAAGGTCATACCAAAGGAATAAATGCAGTAGCAGTAACTCCAGATAATAAACGAATGATTTCGGCAGCTTCCGATAATACTCTCAAAGTATGGAATCTCCAAACAGGGGAAGAGTTATTTCCTCTCAAAGGTCATACTGACTCAGTATACGCAGTTGCCGTTTTGGCAGATGGACGCTTAATCTCTGGTTCCGATGATTTTACCCTTAAAGTTTGGAGTCTTGATACCTCAGAAGAACTTTCTCCCCTGATTGGACATACTAATAGAGTGAATACAGCAATAGTTTTGCCAGAGCAACAAGTAGTCTCTGCTGCTTGGGATCATACAATCAAAGTTTGGAATTTGAATACAAGAAAATCAATTTATACTCTCAAAGGTCACACCGATCGGGTGAATTCTGTCGCAGCATTACCAAATAAACGGATTATTTCAGCTTCAGATGATAATACTCTCAAAATTTGGAGTCTAGAAACAGCAAAGGAATTATTGACGATAGAAGGTGATAATAGATGTATTTTTGCTGTAGCAGTTACACCAGATGGGAAAGTGGCGATCGCCTGCTTATCTGACCAAACTCTCAAAGTCTGGAGTTTAGAAACATTAGAGGAAGTTTTTACTCTCAGAGGTCATACTGACTGGGTAAGTGCAGTTACAGTTACACCAGATGGCAAGCAAGTAATTTCGGGTTCTTTTGACAAAACTATTAAGGTTTGGTCTTTGGAAACTGGAGAAGAAGTTGCTACATTAGTTGGTCATACTGGGTGGGTAAAAGCGTTAGCAGTAACGCCAGATGGTAAGCGAGTTATTTCAGGTTCTTTTGACAAAACTATTAAAGTTTGGTGTCTGGAAACAGAACAAGAATTATTCAGTTTAAGTGGTCATACTGACTGGGTAAGTTCCATTGCAATTACACCAGATGGGAGTCTGGTGATTTCTGCATCTGATGATAATACTCTTAAGGTTTGGGACTTAGAAACGCGACAGGTAATTGCCGATTTTACTGGGGAGAGTTCCTTGGAATGTTGCGCTGTGGCAGCAGATGGAGTAAAAATTATTGTTGGAGAAGCTTCTGGAAGAGTACACTTTTTAAAATTAGAAAGTTAAGTACAAAAATCAGGTTTTAAGATATCAATAATTTGAGAGTATCTGCTATTAAAAAAAATTACAGGGACCACTCGATAACTAACTCAGGACTCAGAACTCAGGACTCAGAAGTTGTTTTTGTCACAGGGATGGGTGAGCAACCCTCCAAAAACATTTCGCTAATCAGGGAAGGGTTGCGGGACCCAATTCTGTTTGATCAAAATATATTTCTGATTTTTGCTATTGCTTTAATAATCTTAATGCTTGGATTGCCAGTAAGAAAAAACCTACAGAACCCAATGCAGTAAGAATTTGGGCGACTAAATTAGGTGTTAATATTTCACTCATAACCATAATACCTTTAACGAAGTCAAAAGCCAGAAGTTGTTTTTGTCACGATAATTTTGAGGAACCCTCAAAAAACATTTCGCTAATCAGGGAAGGGTTGCGGGACCCAATCCTGTTTGATAAAAAACAAACTTATCTTCTATATTATCTCAAGTTTACATAATTAAGTAGATATATAAATTAACCATAGAAACTTAGTAGTTAGTAGAAGGTATAATGTGTGAGTTCAGATACAGGGAATTCCAGGTTAATGAAGTACAATAGCGGTGGCTTTAATACGAGTTTTTGAAGTATCGAATTAACGTTTCATTTTTGCTTTTGCAAATTTACTAGAATCACGGTACGACATTTGCATCGAATAGGCTGTAATACCAAGTGTGAAAAAGGAATGCTCAAAATTGCTCGATCAAGGGATTTTATCCAATCCTATAAGCTACCTATCTATATCATTTTTTGTTTTTTTTCTTGTTTATTTATTTGTTCTTTCAACTTCGGTCTTCCTTCTTAGAAACTGATGCTATTTGTAACAAACATTGATAAATTTGGTATAATATACTATCCTCTATATCCTATTGCAGATATAATTAAAATATTTGTTTCCCCTGACTTATGACTCCTAGGAGATATACACCTATTAAACTGGTATAGAAGGAGAAAACTTATGAAATTTGAGACTAATGTACAAGAAGCTTGCTACAACAAAATTTGTTTGTGGATGAGAGAATTATTTGATAAGTTTCCCTGCAATAGACAAGATTTACCTGGTATTAATTTGTTTATGGGTTCTGCCTTGGTTGAGGTCTATATCTTTCCTTGGGGAGATGATGAGGCAATCATTAATACTCGCTCATCTGTTGTAACGAATGTTAATTTTACACCTGATTTGCTGCAATTTTTATTACGAGAAAATAGTAAAATGCGCTTTGGCGCTTTTGGCATAGATGACGATAATAATATTATATTTGAACATACAATAGTTGGTTCGACTTGTGATAAACCAGAGTTAGAAGCATCTGTCAAAGCAGTTTTAAAAATTTCTGATGAATACGATGATAAAATTGTTGAACAGTGGGGAGGAAAAAGAGCTATGGATCGAATAAGCTGAAGTCATAAGTCAAAAGTCAGAAGTCAGAAGTTAACAGAGGGGCGAGAATGTCTGCCCTAGTAGTGGCGACTGCTATAGTTATTACAGTTAAGAGTGAGATACTTAACCTTGATATAATCTTTTTAAATCAGGGATTTAGCCCTCTAATTTTTATTTTAAACGACTATACTTTGATTTGGCTAAAGGAATTTATATTTTAGAATTAATAGTACTTTTTAAATTCATTAGTATTAATCTAATTTTTCAAACTTTATGCTAAAAACAGAGCCTACCTACAAATTTCCCGAATCTAACCACCCCATAGTTAAGTCACTCTTTCATCACAGTGACCAAGAACTATTGACCCTATTTCAAAACTATCCAGACCAAGGAAAATACTTTGTCGCGATTTTCTGTCGCTATGGTATGATAGTCCAAACTTTAATTCAACATTCTGTGCGATCGCCGGTTCAAGCAGACTATCTATTGGCCCAAACTTGGCAACATATATTTTACGAATTGCGTGGCTTAGATTTACGAGAGGGAGCGGATACGGAGACGGGAAATACTACTCTTCAGAATTGGTTAATTAATGTTACAGCCATTAGTATTAACCAAGAAGAAATGCCCCCTGTCGAGTCAATTCGTTATTCTTTAGAAATGGCCCCACCACCTTTATGGTGTTATGTCAGGCAAGTATTAGATCAGTTAGAGCCTCTACTACGCTTGATTTTGTTAATGTTTCAGACTTTTCACTGGAGTGAAACAAGAATAGCAGCTTATCTCCAAGCTGAGGGAGAAACCATTTCACATCAGGAAGTAAAATCTTTACTGCAACAGGGATATCATAATCTAGATACTAATTTGCCAGAAGATATTAAAGCTATCTATTTCAATGATGATATTGAGCAAGTTAGTACAGGTATAAATCAGTTTCTCAAAGTTCCAAAAGAACTAGAAGCAGAAAATTAGAGCTTTTCTATGTACAAGCATTTCTGTACAAAAGTTTATAACTCTAGTTTTCTTTTCGCTTGTTAAGTGCGCTACGATTAAGTAGCTATAGGTTTTTAGAGAGGTTGAATAGCTTTCCCACTTAAGGGGGAGGCAATAGACCCTATTTTTAGGTAACTTACCGAATAATTAAGGTTTAAAGCCTCTCACTCGCCGTGGAGAAACAAGCGGTCGTTTGCGGAGCATTCCGTCAGGATGGGATGGCGAGGTCTCCTCGCTGGCCTCCAATCGACCAAGAGAGAAAAAATTTTCCTTTGAGTCAATCCTATCCGTTTTCTAGGAGAGATAATTATTAATTATTAATTATTAATTATTAATTGTTGAACTAGTCTTATACCTAAGATTTGTTCTATCTTAACCTAGTTCAAAAATACCCCACCTTTACCAGTAATATTCAGTGACTTTGTATCTAAATCAAAATCTTCTGTGGGATTAAATATAACCTCTAATAATCTAGGAGAAATACTCCGAGGACGTACCATTAGTAACCCACCATCAGAACGTTGGTAGGTTAAGGTTAGTGGGATTGGCAGTTCAGATAATTCTACCACTGAGGTTTCCCCTAGAGTCCGATGTCGGCCACCTATTACCTGATATTCAATTACAGCACCGGTTTGATTAATTAATCTTAGAGTTATGAGACCTTCAACAGGGGCAACCCTACCAGCAGGTTCTGGAAATTGGGGTGGGGGTTGAGTAGTCTCTGACTGCTGAGTAGGAGGCTGACGGCGAGTCGGTTCAGTTGTCTCAGGTTCGACCTCTACAGGTTTTCCTCTATTACCAGATGGCTCAGAAGTATCTTCTTGCCGATCGGCAGCAGGAGGCTTAGTACCGGGTGGTGGCCCTCCAGCTTGGGAAATTGTGATTATCATTAAACTGCTACCAATGCCACTAATAATAAAGGTTCTTTTAACAAAATTAGAAAGGAATTGAATCATCATCTCCTCAGATATTGAATTAGCGGTTAACTGCTGAATATGAACTACCGGACGTTGAGCCTAATTTAGGTACAGCACGAGCTTCTACATTCACAGGGAATTGCTCAAACCTAGACTTTCGCCCAAGTCATTGTCTTATATCCCTGAGCGCAGCACCAGAAGGCTTTTCCATCTGTCTGTAGTATTCTAATTCCTTCTGCCCTAATGTTATCTACTGCATTCTCATCACCTCATCTTGAGTCCCACAGTAAGGAAAAGTTCACTCTATTAATACCATTTAGAAAAAAGACTGTTACAAATAGGACCCCGAAGAAAGAGGACTTTAGTTATCTAGGAGATAGGTGAAGAAGGAAGAAGAAATAAATATTGAAGAGAAAAAGTTCAGCAATTAAAAAAGCGGTCAGCACTCAGCACTCAGCACTCAGCAGTAAATGTGAACGAAGGGGAATGTTACCCCTCCGCGCACCTTCCGGTTTATAGAAACCGGGGATTTAAACGATCGCTCAAAAAGCTGAATTTCGCAGTTCCTCCGCAGGAGGCTAGCGTATGGGCTAAAAGCGAGCTAGCTAGTTAA
>NZ_JAAHGT010000640.1 GCF_010672385.1 Okeania sp. SIO2F4 | reverse complement strand
TAGTGAATTTTGTTTCTTTAATGTTTTGGTTAATTGTCGCAGTTGTATATGTACTTTTACTCTTGCTAAAACCTCATTTATTTTGATTGGTTTAGTAACGTAATCCACTGCTCCCACTTCAAAACCGGTAATCTTATCTTCTGTATCTGATAAAGCGGTCATGAAAATTACAGGAATATCTCTAGTTTCTGGATTAGCTTTTAAGCGTTTACAGGTTTCAAAACCATCAATTCCAGGCATTAAAACATCGAGCAAAATAATATCTGGACTATTGTCTATTGCTTGTTTTAAACAACTCTTACCATTCATAGATACTAAAATCTTAAAATTATAGCTCTCTAAAACACTAACTGCTAATTTCATATTGATTGGATTATCATCCACAATTAAAATAGTGCTGTTTAGTGCTGCAGTTTGACTATTATTTTCAACTATACTCATTTGACTTTATACCTAATTCTAATTTTCCGATATTTATAGGAGACTTCGTGGCAGTTGTCAGGGAATAGGGAATAGGGAATAGGGAATAGGGAATAGGGAATGAAATCAACAATTTCATATCTTGAAATTGATTTAATTAAAACTTTTGCAAGAGGTCTAGGGTTTTAAAACTTTAATTAATTGTTAGTAAAAATTCACTGACAGCTTGAACAAATTCTCCTGTTGACTCATAAGGTAAAACATTTCGCCCTGATATTTGATTACCTTTTGCTTGAGGCAAAGATTTTAAATAAGTGTTCATTCTTTGTTCTGGAATTTCAGTTTTGTCTGTTTTACTAATAGTTGATGCTTGACTTCCTACTAATACTAAAGTTGGTTGATTGATTTGAGCGATCGCCTGACTAAAATCCTGTCTCCAAAAGCCTGCTAAAAAAGAAAAAACAGCATATTGACTTTGGGGATTTTTTGCTCCTTTTTCCAAAGTATCTAACCATTCTTCGTCAACTTGATTAGGATCGGCAAATAATTGTTTTTTCGAGAAAGAATCTAAAAATTTTCTACTGCGTGCATAGATATAAAAAGCTTTACCAATTGGTGAGTAAAAAAGATTCCATCTCAATTTGTTTTGCACAGGTGAAGCAGCTTTTTGTATTAAGTCTAGTTGAGGGGGTCCTGATAAGATTAAACTATGAATTAAATTTGATTTTTGTTGCAGTTTTACTAGAGATACAGCCACAGGAAATAAAGCACCTTGCACAATTAAAATTACTGGTTTTTGCACAATTGTCTCTAAAAAATATTGTAATTGTTCAGCCCAATCTACAGGGTAATATGCTACAGATGGCATATCACTTTCACCACACCCTAATAAATCTGGATTATAAATAGGATTTGGGAAATTTTCCTCCTGCCATAGAGAACAAAATCTATGCCAGAAAATTTTAGATAAACCGACACCAATTGGGTGTATTAGTAATAAGGGTATGCTGGTAGTATCACCTTGTTTTTGCGGATATAATTCATAGGCACAACGATACTCTTTCCAGGTATAGAATTCTGTCATTGGTTAAATAAGAGAGATATTTATTACATATATTTATACATAAATATATCATATTTTCTCAAAATAACCTATGGCTCATTCATACCTTAATAGCTTGACTGCTTCTGTTGGTGAGACTCGTCTCCATAAATTGGAAGTAATAATCAAGAAAACTCAACCAATAAATGCTTTAGTCCGATCGACAAAGTGTGGCGGTCTGGGAAAACATTGGTAGATACTTTATTTGTAAGTCATCGGTTATTATACCATGCATTAAAAAAGAATATTACGAATAATAAGCAGTATTAAAATACTTTATCGGAAATGTATATTTGACAAAAAATAGAAATTACGGCATAAAAAATGATATCAAAGCTATTCATTATGACTCCTGTTTCCTGAATTATAATAAATATTATAACTATTTGTAGCAAACATTTATCAATTTAGTATTAGCAGTCAGCATTTCCTAGATCATGCTCCGTCAACAGCTTGTTTTGTGAATTAAATTTTACATTTATTAGGGATATCTAAAGTTACCAAATAATTAATTATTAAGGTTGAATTTTTCTCCTTTTTAGGAGAAAAAAATCAAGTTTTTACTTTTGGTTGTTCCTACTTTTAAAAATCAAAGGGAATTATTAATTGTTATGATTTAACTATTATTTTTTAATTTTAATTTGCTCATATATATATTAAATCTGGGGAAAATATTAATAAATAAGTAAAAAAATAAGTTAGTTTTGCATAAGTATTCAGCCGTAATATATGAGATTATTAGCTATTAAATTATTGACCATTAAAAATGAATAAATATGGCAAAATTAAGCAACAATTAAAAATTACTATCAAAGCACATTAGCTAATTTTTCCTATTAGATATCTCCAAAATAAAAATTAAGGTAAAATTGTAGTAGCAACTATATATACGATATCTGCAAATGAATCAAGTCTTAGAATATATTTATCACCATCCAAAAGAGGCAAAGAGGATTATTGGTGTTACAGACAAGCAGCTAATAAAATTAATAGAAAATGCTCAAAAAATTGAATCAGAAAAAAAAACAAGCGATATAGCTGCCGCACTTTCTCCGCCAACGCTACTAGAGAAAAAGGATTAATCAAACCAGGAGGAGGAAGAAAAAAACTTTTAAAAAAATCGGAATAAATCATCTTGACTTTATATTATTTACATCATGTACCGACATTTCAAATGCTAGGAATCAACTTTGGGGTGAGTGAATCAACTGCAAATAATATCTTTCATTATTGGATAGATATATTACAATAATTATTACCAGGTAGTTTGTTAGAAGAATTCCGGACAAAAGAAAATGAATATTTATGGATACAGTAAATTTTAATAGAACAAAAATTAATTGTAGATAGTACAGAACAGAATATATATAGGCCGGAAGACGATGAGAAACATAAAAAATTAAAGGCTGGAAACAAGAAAAATCATACATTAAAAAACTAAATAATAACTACAGAAAAAGGTACAGAAATAGTAGATGTAATAGGGGGAGAAAGAGGACCAGAAAGCGATGTAAATTTACTCATAAAACAACAAAAAAAATGATAAAAAACAAAAATTTCAGGGAGATAAAGGATATCAAGGGGCAGAGAGAACGACGACTCCGAAAAAAAAGCCGAGAAAACAAGAACTACCACCAAAATTGAAAGAAGAGAACAAGGAAAAAGCGAAAAAAAGAATATTTGTAGAACATGTAATTAGGTTGATAAAAATATTTGGAGTAGCTAGAGAAAGATTCAGATTAAAAGATAGTAATTATCAAAAAGTAATTCTAACAATATGTGGTTTAGTCAGACTAAGAATAGGAACATTGATTTTAGTATAAAATCTCAATAATTGACTCAATAAAAAGAAAAAAAGATACAATAAAACATTGACGTATTAACAATAAGTACCTCAAAGACTGATAATGGTGTACAACATACTAACTAAAAATGCTTGGCAATTATAAAGAAGCTGAAGTCAAGCTACAGAAATGCTTTGGCAATTTTTGGAGATGTCTATTAATTAAAAAGCTTTTGGTACACTATCACTCAGGAAAAGCTGACCGCAAATATCAAATCCGGATGATTAGTTATTTTAGTTATTGCGACTGGAACGGAGTGGAAGGAACTAATCTCAAGGGTTGCACGAGATTGCTTCCCTTTAGTCGCTGCGGACGACTTTTCAACCAGATTCTATATAATACCTGAATCCTTACGATTTTGCTTTTATTCTAAAAATATCTGATTTGAACTGCAAAAATTACTTTTGCCAAAAATATGTAATATGTGGTAAAAAAAAGGTAGCACTAACAACCCAAATAATTCATTGATGGAAACCTTATTCCCCCTACCTCAAACTACACCAATTTTATTGATGATTAGAAAGCTCAAAAGATGGTACTAGGAAATGAATAATCTCAACTATCTGCTTTCACAAATAATCAAAAATGGTACTATATCACTACGCATTTAGGGCGCGGACATTGGTAAATCAAGTTTTCGGAGCATTTGGACACCGAAAAATCTCTGGTGAGATTACTTTTAACTTTTGACTTGTGCGTAGCACTATACTCTATTTTTCCTAAAATGCTCGACAAAAAATCGTGAATCTGACTAAATCTCTTTGTTGTTAAATTATCAACTAAAATTTTCCCTTTATACCTTATAGGAGTTTCCTAATATGTCTGACTTTTCCTCCCTAGACCTAGATCGACCCATTGAAAAATCATCTTTAACAGACACCCTCCGTCAACCAATATGGATAGCACTCTTTACCTCTGTGATTATCCATGCCATTTTAGGAATTAACTTACCAAAACTATCCCTATTCTCCGAGAAAGCTAAATTACCACCAACAGTAGGATTAGTCGAATTAACACCAGAACAACTCGAACGTCTCCCCCAACCAGAAGAACCAGATATTACATTATCTACAATACCAGCACCATCAGACTTTTCCCCTATTACACCACCAACTCCAGGTGAAGTACCATCTTTACCCCAATCTCCATCTTCAAAACTGCCAACAATACCATTAGACCCCTCAGACTACAACTTACCAAAATTACCACCCCTAGATTCTACCAGTTCATCCTCTTCTAGCTCTTCTTTTTCCACTCCTTCTGTTTCCAGGTTGCCCAGAAATCCCAATCCAACAGAATTTTCCTACAATTATCCATCCATACCAGGTAGATCGCCATTACCAAGAACACCAATATCTCCACTCCCACTACCCAATACAAATCGTCCACCTGCGGACATATTTCAAGTTGAACCACCACAAGATCCAAACCAAAGTCAAATAGATGAATATCAAATTAGGAAAAATTTAAACTTGACAGATAAAGTCTATGAATCAGGTTTATCTCGTCGTCCAACTCTAGAGATAGATCCTACAGATGAAACTTCTGTAGCTGAAAACTCAAGAAAATCATACTCGGCAAATTTAACATTGCCTCCACAACGTTACCAAGATAAAGTTGAAAATCAAACTGCTATTACTCCAAAAGAAAATAACAGCAATAGTCAACCACAAAAAACATCTGTAGCAACAGCAACTCCTAAAAAACCTTTACCTCCAGATCCGACAAAAAAAAATCGATTGTCAGAAGCACCAATAGTCAGACAATTACGAGAAGGAAAGACTATTCAAGATATCGCAGAGCAAGCAAAACAACAACAAAAGATAGTTGTTGCCACCCCCTCACCAACCGAAACCAAAAAATCTCAACCAGAAACACCATCTGAAGCAAAACAACAACAAAAGATAGTTGTTGCCACCCCCTCACCAACCGAAACCAAAAAATCTCAACCAGAAACACCATCTGTTGCTGCTGCTCCTAAACCGTCTCCAACTCTAGAAAAACCAAAAGAGTTTAAAGGTTCATTATTAGAAAAATTGGAACGACCACAACAACAAAAGGTTACTGAAATTATCCCTACTCCTAAACCATCTCCAAAACCTAAAGAAAATTTAGCTGCTGCTACTTTGGAAGAAACAACACCACCAACAACAGAGGTAAAAGTAACACCTTCTATTGCTCCTACTCCTAAACCTTCCCCATCAGTACAACCGCAAGCAGAATTTAAGGGTTCACTCTTGCAAAAACTACAGCAACAAAAGCAAACAAATGCTGCAGTTATTGAGGAGTCCCAGTCAAGAGAAATAGCTTTAGGTGCTGTTGGTGCTTATATGCAGTGGGCAATAGAATTAGAAGTAGGTGAAGACAGTTTGACTCAACA
>NZ_JAAHGT010000064.1 GCF_010672385.1 Okeania sp. SIO2F4 | reverse complement strand
TGGTTGATTAAAATGGAGGGATTGTGCTATTTGTTGATTCTGCATTTGCAACACTACCTTCATCAAACCAGCAATTCCTGCTCCTCCCTCTAAGTGACCAATATTGGTCTTAGCAGTACCAATAATCAACGGTTGCTCTTTCGAGTGGCTTTTACCAAATACAACTCCGAGCGCTCCCACTTCTATCGGATCTCCCAAGGAAGTTCCTGTACCATGAGCTTCTATATAACTCACACTTCCTGGCTTTACTCCTCCATTTGCCAACGCTTGACGAATTACTTTTTGTTGAGAAGGTCCATTAGGGACCGTTAATCCACCACTAGCTCCATCTTGGTTAATAGCACTCCCACGAATCACTCCTAAAATATTATCTTTATTAGCGACAGCCTCAGATAGACGCTTCAAAACAATTATGCCACATCCTTCCCCACGCACATAACCATTAGCAGTCACATCAAAAGTTTTACACCTACCGTCAGGAGATAACATCTTCGCTTTAGAAAACACAATGCTATTTTGAGGAGATAGCAATAAATTTATACCACCTGCTAAAGCCATATCGCATTCTCCGTCCCGTATACTTTGACAAGCCAAATGTACAGATACCAATGAAGAAGAGCAAGCGGTATCTACTGTTAAGGAAGGTCCTATCAATCCTAGTAGGTAGGATAAACGTCCTGCACAAGCACTTAAAGCATTCCCAGTTCCCCAATATGCTGATAGCCTCTCCAACCTACCCAGATGAAATAAGTAATCGTTGGCACAAACACCAATAAATACACCTGTTTGACTATCTAACAAATTATCTGGATGGATATTAGCTCTTTCAATTGCTTCCCAACTAACTTCCAGTAACATCCTTTGTTGTGGATCTAAACTTTGAGCTTCTCTGGGAGAAATACCGAAAAATTGGGCATCAAAGCCATCTACCTGCGATACAAAACCGCCATTCTGGGTAATAACTTTTGCTAGTACATCTGGATCTGGATCGTAGTAGTCATTAACATTCCATCTACTTTGAGGAATTTGAGTAATTGTATCTACTCCTTGACTTAATACTTCCCAGAAGGCTTCCGGAGAATTTGCTTCACCAGGGAAGCGACAACTCATACCTATTATTGCTATAGGTTCTTTCTTTTTATTTTCAAAAGTTTTTAATTGAGATTCTAAAGTTTCTATCTTGAGAAGAGCATTTCCCATTAATGCTTTGTAGTCTATTCCTTGGCTGGCTTTACTTTGATTCATCGGCTATTTTAACCTCCTATTATTCTCAATAGTTTTTAATAATATTAATACTCTAATGATTTCTATCTAATGCTTTATTGTTTAATCCCTAGCTACCTTCACTTTAACTCATCAGCTATTTTAACTTCCTTAAGATTCTTTAACCTCCTTAAGATTCTAGTTTTTTAGCAAGCAACTCAACAACATCATCTTCTGACATTTCTTGATAACGAGAGAAGTTGTCTACTGATGAACCATTTGGTTCTATTGATGAGCCGTTTGGTTCTAACTCTACATTTGGTTCTAACTCTACATTATTTTCAGTCTCACCATTATCTATTGAAAATTCTATCGGAATTACATCGTCAGCTAAATGGTTAACGAGTTTTTCCAGTACAGGATAATCAAATAAAACTGTTGAGCTTAAGCTAACATTTAAGCTTGACTCCATACGATTTTTCAATTCTACTGCCATTAGAGAATCTAATCCTATATCGAAGAAAGGTTCACGCATTCCTATTTTTTGCCCATCTTGTATACCTAAAGTTTGAGCTAGCATTGAGCGAATTTTATTTGTCAATAATTCCATACGTTCTGGAATAGCTTTAGCCTCTAATTCTTGTATAAAGGTAGATTTCTGTTCAATTGAAGATGGTTGAGATGAAACAAAAGCTGATAACAATGGCATTTTCTCTGCCTTAGGAGTTTGCCTGAAAAATTCTGACCAATTAACAGGGAAAACGCCCACTTGACTTAATGAGTCTGATAAAAATAACTCTAATGCTTGTAGTCCTTGCTCAGGTTTAATCGCAGTAAGACCACTTTTGTCCAATTGTTGTTGCTGCTGATTATCTAAATTAGCGGCCATACCGCCTCCCGCCCATGTACTCCAATTAATACTTAATCCAGGCATTCCTAAGCCACGGCGATAGTGAGCTATTGAGTCCATAAAAGCATTGGCTGCTGCATAGTTTCCTTGACCAGCATTTCCTATCATTGCAGCCATAGAAGAAAAACATACAAAGAAATCTAGTGATAAATCCTTAGTCATCTGATGCAAATGCCAGGTTCCTGTTACTTTGGGAGACATTACTTTCGTAAATTGTTGCCAAGTCATATTTCGCAATAACCCATCGTCCAATACACCTGCGGCATGAATCACACCTTTGAGTGGAGGGAATTTCTTAGTTTCCTGGAAAATTGCCTCTACGTCTGCTCCTACGGAAATATCCCCTAGTAAGACACCAACTTTTGTACCTGTTTTTTCTAATTCTTCTATAACTGCTTGTGCTTTTTCTCTAGGCTCTCGACGCCCAGTTAGCAATATACATTTAGCTCCCTGTTTAGCCATCCATTGAGCTACTTCTAATCCTAAAGATCCTAAACCACCTGTAATTAAATAACTTGCTTCTGGTTGAATTGAGTTTTGACTACTTTCAACTTCTGGCATGGAAACAACTACTTTACCTATATGTTTAGCTTGCTGCATATACTTGAAGGCTGCTGTTATTTCTGTACTTTCAAAAGCCTTGTAAGGTAAAGCTTGCAATTTTTCATTATTCCATTGCTCTGTTAATTTCTCTGACATTCGCCGGATAATACCTGCTTGTTTCTCAGCTACTTCTCCTAAGTCAAAAGGAAAATAGCTAACATCTGGTCGTTTCTCCTTGAATTCCTCCTCAGACCAAATCCCTATTTTGCCTATTTCTATAAATCTGCCTCCAGTTGCTAATAGTCCTAAACTTTTCTCAATGTATTCTCCGTTCAAACTATTGAGAACTATATCTACCCCAGACCCTTTAGTTTCTGCCATAATTTGTTGTGCAAAATCAAGAGTTCTAGAATTAAATATATTTTCAATACCCATTTCTCGGAGAAATTGCCATTTCCCTTGACTTGCTGTAGCAAATATTTCTGCTCCTGCTTGTTTGGCTATTTGTATTGCTGCCTGTCCCACACCACCTGATGCTGCATGGATTAATACTTTATCTCCTGGTTGGATTTTTGCTAGTTCGGCCAACCCATAATGTGCTGTGAGGAATGTCAGTGGTAATGTTGCTGCTTCAGTGAAACTCATTTTTTGGGGTTTGGCTATTACATATTCAGCTTTGACTGTAATAAAACTACTGAACCCATCATGGAGTATTGTTGCTATTACTTCGTCTCCTATTTGCCATTCTGATACTGACTCTCCTACGGCAGAAATTATTCCGGCACATTCAAAACCAAAGGTCAGTTTTTCTACACTGGTAACACCTAAATTTTCCGCGTAGTAGTCTTTAAGCATTCCCATGGCATTGAGTACATCTCGGAAGTTTAATCCTACTGCTTTGACTTGAATTTCTACTTCGTCAGATTTTGGTGTTGGACGCTCCATTAGTTGCCAATTGAGGTTGTCTATGACTCCGTATTCTGTCAGTTTCAATTGTAATGGTTGATTTTCTGGTAAGCTTTGGTTTTTCTGTTTTTGTTGTTCTAGTCTGGCTACATAACGATCGCCTTGACGAATAGCTATTTGGTCTTCTTGGTCTTCTGATAATATTTCTTCTACTACTGAGGCTATAACTTCTGTATTTCCTGCTGTTGGATCACAGTCTATGCGTTTACATTTTAATTCTGGGTGTTCTAAACTAATTACTTGTCCTAATCCCCAAATGCTTCCATATTCTGGGTTAATCACTTCTGCTTCAGAAATAACGCTTTGAGTACCTTGAGTTACTAAATATAGTCTCGGATTTTTTTTGGGTTTAGTTTTAATTATGGCTTGTATAGTATATAGTACACTTCCACAAATTTGTTCTTGTATTGTTTGTAATTCTATCTGTTCTTTATTTTGTTGAGATTCTAATCCCCACAAATTGATAATTCCTGTAGTCTCTGGATTTTCTTCTAGAATTTGAGTGAATTCTTCACTGTTATTAGAATTGATTTCATAATGTTGTGGTGCTAATTTTTTATATGTTTTACCTGGTGAAATAACAATGCACTCTTGACCTTTTTCTTCTAGGGATTCTACTATTTTTGTTTGAGTATCTTTAGCTAATACTAACCATTTTTCAGTTTGTTTTTTGGTAGAATTTTTCAGTGGTTGAGCTTGCCAGTTAATTTGATAATACCAATGACTAATATCTGGTTGCAGACCTTTCAACAGTGCTGATACTGTTGTTTCCATCACCCTTAGTCCTATGATTTCGGCTAATATTTGTCCCTGAGTGTCTACCAATTTGATTTCCGCTTTTAAGCTACCTTCAGCTACTTCACCTACAGCAAATACTTTAGTAGGTATTTTAGCGTACCGTTGATATTTTTCAATACTAACTGGTAGATATGTTTGGTCTGTTTCTGTAGTGGCGATCGCATGGCAGATAATTTGGACTGCTGCATCTAATAGTGCTGGATGTAGATAGTATTCTGTTATTGGTAACTCTTCGGGGAGGGAAAGTTGTGCTAAGACTTTTCCTTCACCTTTCCACAATTTTTCTACTCCTTGAAAACTGCTTCCGTAGTTAAGTCCTACTTCCTGATATTTTTGATAATGTTGTTTAATTTCTATCTCTTGATTACACTGTTTTTGATATTTTTCTAAGTCTATTGCTTCTTGTGTTGTGGAACTTGGATAAATTTTTCCTTCTGTGTGTAATATCCATTCTGGTAATTCTTGATTTTCTACTTTTTGTGTACTAAATATCTCGAATTTATAACTGTTGTTTTCTGTCGGGGTAAGTATTGTTTGTACAATTTTATTTTCTGTTTCTGGGAGAATCAAACCCTTTGTTATAGCTACATCTGCTACTGTTACTTGCCTATTAGCAAACATTTTTTTAGCTGCTGCTGTCGCTATTTCTAGATGTCCTGTTGCGGGAAATAAGACAAATTCAAATACTTTATGGTCACTTAAATAGGCTGGATTTTCTGCCTTTAAAAATGATTCAAATATCTGTTGTTTCCCGGCATTATTAACTCTATGACCTAATAATGGATGGATATCTTTTGCTTTTTGATAAATTTCTAATACATCTTTTTCGCTGCTTTCTACCCAATACTTTTGCCTTTGGAATGGATAAGTAGGTAGTGTTACTTTCTGACGACTATAATGTTTGTCAAATCCTAACCAATCTACTTTTGCTCCTTGTACATACAACTCTGCTAAACTTGACAACATCTGCTGCCATTCATCTATACCCGGACGTAATGATGGTAACCATTTTCCTACATTATCAGGTAAACACCGACGACCCATACCTAATAATATTGGTTTCGGTCCTATTTCCAGAAATGTCTCATAACCTTTTTGATGTAGCGCTTCCATCCCTTGAGCAAATCTTACTGGTTGACGTACATGACTTACCCAATATTTGGCTGTTGTTATGCTTTCGTCTGCTACTGTCCCTGTTACGTTCGATACTACTTGTATCTTTGGCTGATTATAACTCAGTTCCTTGGCCACCGCTTCCCATTCTGCCAACATTGGTTCCATCAATGGTGAGTGGAAGGCGTGGGATACCTGCAGTTGTTTCGTCTTAATTCCTTCTGATTCTAAATTGCTAACAATTTCCCTTACTGCTTCTGAAGCTCCTGATATTACTGTACTCTGAGGTCCATTTCTTGCTGCTATGGCTACTTTATCTGTGTATGGGGCAATAATAGATTCTATTTTTGACTCTGATGCCATCACAGCTACCATTTCTCCACCAGGGGGTAACTGTTGCATTAACCGTCCCCTTGCTGCGATGAGTTTGAGACCATCTTCTAAACTAAAAATTCCTGCTACTGTTGCTGCTACATATTCACCTACACTATGACCCATTACTATCTCTGGTTTGACTCCCCAGGATTCCCATAATTTAGCTAGGGCGTATTCTAAGGCAAATATAGCTGGTTGAGTATAAGCTGTTTGGTCTATTAAAGATGAGACCTCCTCTTTTTTTGTTGCTAGAGAAGGATAAAGTACATCTATTAAAGAAACTTCTAGATATTTTTCCAGAATTTCATTGCACTGGTCTATAGTTTTCCTAAAAGTGGGTTGAGTATCGTATAACTGCCTTCCCATTTCCAAATATTGGGAACCTTGACCAGTAAATAGAAAAGCTACTGTCTGACTATCTGACTGTCCTGCAAATACTCCGTTGGTCTTATTATCCTGGAGAAAATCTGCTAATTTTTTCTGTATATCGCTGTTTGACTCTGCTACTATTGCCAGTCTTTGTGCAAAATCTGTCCGCCCTATATTAGCACTGAAGCAGATATTTTGTAGTGATGCTTCAGTTTGTGATTGTAAGTAAGTTTTATATTTTGCTGCTAGTTCCCTCAGTGCTTTCTCTGTCTGCGCTGATAGAGTTAAAATCTGTTGCGGACGCTCTAGAGCATCTTCATTTTTGACTTTTAAATTTTTAATTTTGACTTCTTCTGGTGGTTCTTCCAATACAATATGAGCATTAACACCCCCGATACCAAAAGAACTTAAACCAGCACGTCTTGGAATCTCTTCTCCTGATTCATTTTTTAATCTTTCCCACTCTTGAGTTTCCTCTATGAGATAGAAAGGAGTATCTTTGATACTAATGCGTGGATTTAATTCCTTGAAGTTAACAATTTGGGGCAGCTTTTTGTACTTCATTGCTAATAATACTTTGATTAATCCAGCAATTCCTGCTGCTCCTTCTAAATGCCCTATATTACTTTTTACTGCTCCTATACCACAGTAGGATTGCTCAGTTTTTTCTAATCCATACTGGTTATAAAGCTGTCTGTAGGCTCTTTTCAAAGCATTAATTTCTATCGGGTCTCCCAATGGTGTGCCTGTTCCATGAGATTCTATATAAGATACTGTATCTGGAGAAATCTTGGCGTTAGTATAGGCTGCACGAATTACTTGAGCTTGGGAGTAGACATTGGGAGATGTTATCGTTCTCGCTTTACCTCCGTGATTAATTGCACTTCCTTGAATTACACCATAAATTCGATCGCCATCTTCTATTGCTTTTGTTAGAGGCTTTAATAAAACTACTCCTGCTCCTTCTCCCCTCACATAACCATCGGCATCACTACTAAATGTTCTACATTGTCCTGTTGGCGACAACATTCCTAGCTGACTCATCTGGATGTATGTTGTTGAGGTGAATAACACACTTATCCCACCTACCAATGCCATTTCGCATTCTGATTCTTTGAGGGATTTAAGGGCATAATGAATAGCTACAAGTGAGCTTGAACAAGCTGTATCAATTGGGATACTCGGACCGTGCAGGTTAAAAAATGAAGATATGCGGTTGGGAATCATACAAGTCCAAGTCCCTGTTCCACTATGACCTTCTACATTTTCTTGATTTCGGTTCATTAATAGAATAGAGTCATAGTTACAGGCCCCCATAAAGACACCTACATCTTTCCCTGAAAATTCAGATGGTGAGTAACCTGCATCTTCTATACAAGACCAGCTCAATTCCAACATAATTCTATGTTGTGGGTCTACTTTTCCTGCTTCTCTCGGAGAGATACTAAAAAACTCTGCGTCGAACTCATCTATCCCTTTTACTAATCCTCCCCACTTACTTATCGTCTTATTTGGTTGATTAGGAATAGGAGAATAATGTTTTTCTATTTCCCACCTTTGGGGAGGAATTTCACTGATGCTATTTACTCCTCCCTCCATATTTTCCCAGAACTGGTTATAGTCATCTGCTCCTGGAAATCGACAAGCAATGCCAATAATAGCTATTAAGTCACTTTTGTGTTCTTCCTTCATAAAATCAACCAATACATATATTCATTGTTCTGGGTTTTAGGATCTGAATACAGAATCCGGGTAATTAGTTATCGTAATGACAAATAAAATTAAAAGTTATACCTTAAGAAAAAATAAAAAATTTCAGCAAGGAAACTATTTAATACTATGATGATTGTATTAATTTGTTAATGCGATAACTGTAGAATCGGATTTTATATGACCCCTAATTTTTATAAACCTGACTTGGCTATGGAAAAATCTGCTTCAGTTTATCCTGCTTCTTTATCTTGATCCATTGGTCTTATTGTATCTAAAGATACTGATTTTGAATCATTAATAACGCTCAAAATATCCCAAGCTACCCTTGACCAACTGTAATACAATTCCGCTAGCTCACGTCCTCTTCTTCCCATTTCTTCACTCTCCTTTGGTCTTGACAATAAGTAATCTATCTGAGTAGCAAAGGCATCAGCGTTTTCATAGTCTTTGATTACAATACCATTTTTACCTGGAATAATTACTTCAGGATTCCCCCCTCTAGCAGTAGTAATAGTGCATAGTCCAGTTGCCATTGCCTCGTAATGTACCCTAGCTAGAGGCTCTTCCCATTGAGATGCACATACAAATATATCACCTAACAGGAAATAATCTGCTACTTCAGATGGTGGAATAAAACCTGTCATCTGAACTGCTGGTCCCAATTTCTCTGCTTCTGCTTTAATGTCACGGACATAATCGTTTTCTTTGTTATTGCCATACCATTTACTACCTACTAGCAATAATACAGCAGATGGGTGTTTTTCCAGAACTTTTGCGATCGCTGATACTAACAGATGAGGTCCTTTTTTATCTGTTAATCTACCCACACACAGGACTACTTTTTTGTCTTCTAGATTGTGAGCTGCTAGAATAGCTTTTCTTTTTTCTTTTACCCCTTCTGTCCACTTGGGTTGAAAACGTTTGAGGTCTACTCCAGCATATACAGGTTGTAGCTTGTGTTTATATTCTGGAAATAACTTGGCTATGCCATCAGCAATAAATTTACTTACTGTGACTACTTTTTCTACTCGTTCCAAGCATATAGTTGCTTCTTCTGGTTCAATCTTTTTCGCATGGAACATTTCGTTGTGCATACTAAGTAGAAAGCGACTCTCTGGGGCTGACTTGGCAACCATGGGTAAATATTTGGGGCGATTGTAAATTACTATCCAATCAAATTGTTGCCCTGCTACAAAATTGGCTACAGCTTGATAGTATTCCTCTGAGGTTGTTCTAACGGCACGCTCGTAGCGAATATTGTCTCTAATTTCACGGTCTGGTAGATCTGGGTCTGCCACTGAGAATACCGTAATTTCATGCTCTCGTTTTAGGTAAGGTAGAATACCATCTATATATGTTTGAATAGCTCCACCTCGTATACAAGGTACTGGTAATTTTTCGGTACAAACTAATAGTATCTTCACTTGATCTATTTCAATTCCTTGTTTGGCTGAGGTGCTTGATTTATTTGTGTGTTTTAGTTCTTTAGATAACGTTCTTAGAAACCTACGATAATCTATAAAAATTTATGATTATCTGTTCTATTCTTGCTTCCTTCTGGCAACGTCGGCGTTATCCATATCCTCTGGCTGTCACGGTCTTTCGCCCAAGGCTGAGCGTAGGTCTCACTGACCGCCATAGATAAATTTAACACTGCATTTAAGTCTCGATCGCAGCTAAAATTGCAGTATTCGCAATTTGATTACGCGCTCTGATAACAATCGTAGATAATACTAGATAATCATAGATTATGTCAAGCTGTTAATTACCCTTAAATAAATGGGATCATTTTTTGATTAAACGGAAATTGCTTTGATGCAATTTCCGTACTTTAAAAGTTTAGTTAGGTTAGGAGTAATTCTATTTACTTATAATTACACCAAGTTAATTACTACCCGAAAAATTCTTTTTAACCTAGGAGTCCCCCTCCTGATTTCTTTTTCCGAATAATAGCAATCACAGGTTGTACGTTCTCTCCAATTTCACCTGCTTCTTGTAGTTGTGCAATAGATTTAGCTATTTTTTTGAATATTTTACCTTCACCATAACGTAAGTCTTTAATATCATCGCTATCTGCTGAACCAAAGTCCAGGATAATAGTGTTTGCTTGCTGCTGTGACGTTACCATTTTTTATTTCTCCTCATCAAAATTTTCAGTTAAATACCATCATATATCCAAAATCTACTCTTCTAAAACTAGCATTATTATCTCTTTCTTTAGAGACTCTACTTTACTTTATAATGCTCACTTCTTTATTTCGATTTTAGTATTTTGTTTGGGAATACTTTGGTAACTAGCCACAATATCAGAAATAAATTCACTAACAATGTGGCTGTTACCTAGGGAATTGATTTTTTTAACGGTTGTTATTTTGGGATTGATATTATCCAGGGGTAAAACAATTAACTAACACACAAGATAATATAAATCACCAATTTTTTCCGCTTATCAACAAGCTTTTAGACTACTTGAAATCCTTAATATATTAGGGATTGGGACACCCCTGGATTCCTAAGCCTCAATACTTTAGGTTGATGCTTCACTGACACTGCTTGCCTAGTGGGATCATTTTTGCTATCAGATGCTGTGAGAACTATAACATTGATATTAGCATCAAGCAATGCTCCCTTTTATTAGAGCATGGGTCTTCTGCTAACTTTATGAGAAACCTGGAATTTTAAAAGGGATTAACCAAAGGGATTAAAAGGGATTTTAAATTTACCTAGAGCCTTTGAACTATTTTTAGGTAAATCTAGAATCCAACCATCCTTTTTTTTGGCATTAGACTTTTCGTGAGATTCTCGGTATGCAGTAGTTGCCTTATCAAATTGCTTGACCACATCAAATAATGGTTTCTCTATCATTCCTATAGACTGTTTTTTCTTTTTCTTCTTGGTCTTTCCACCACTGATAGTATCTGGAGTACCACCAAAGTCTGCATCGCTACGCAAAACGGTTACTGCTTTTACTTTTTTTTCTGAGGCCATATTTTTTTCTCCTTATATACGGGTTAGTACTATTATAACATCTTTTTTCAAAAAATAGCAAAATTTTAATGACACATAAATAACTTTTAGCTTCTCATTTTTATGGACTACTTAATGTATATATTATCTTGTATTAATTGC
Organism: Okeania sp. SIO2F4; assembly: GCF_010672385.1. GTDB lineage: Bacteria > Cyanobacteriota > Cyanobacteriia > Cyanobacteriales > Microcoleaceae > Trichodesmium. Next base: position 8,500 of record NZ_JAAHGT010000064.1, on the reverse strand, counting down.
TGTATACTCATAGATTTCACAGGACAATTTATCTATTAACTTGCATAATATATATATATATATATATATCAGGTTTCCTAAATATATATTGTCTTTAAAACAGGGAAGTTGCCCACTTATTCTGTGGGCATGACCATATTTGATGATTTTACTTTAATAAAATTAGCCATAACTTCTTCTTAACCTTATTTTTTTCATAGTCCCAATGTTTAATGTTACTTATTGCTCTCTAATCATTGACAAAATCATAAATTATTTGGGCTATGTAAGTGTCAAAAATAATTACTATACACGATAATGTAACTATACGATCTAATTGAGAGCAATAACTTATAATTTTTTTTAATTCGATGAAAAATTTATATCAGCTTTACTTAGTATCTTAAGAGTTTTAACCAGGGATTATAGCTTCAATATTGAAGCTAGCAGAACTCTTAATCTAGACAAATTTTGACTTAACATTTTTTGGGGACTAATGATGTCCTTAAAACTTCTCTGATTGATAAAGTAGTTTGAGAATTGGCACTAAAATCTTCAAATGAATAAACAAACTGAATATTTTTGGCAAACTACCCGATCTCTCCACATTAGTTAAATCCAAATAATCCCTTTATTTCTGTTCCCTGGATGTTGATTTTATAGAAGATATGCCTGTTAGAATAAGGTCTTGATTAACAAAATGTTGAAGCGATTGCCTCCGAGAAATTTATTTGGCACAAGCAAAACAATAATCTAAAACTTGAATTTACAAATGTTTCAGATAAATTCCATGAAACTAATAGCACAGTTAATTTTAACTTATATCTCTACATTGATTCTCATCCTTTTTTTGATATTTTGGTTTTTATCGATCGCTAATTGCTACTCTACACTGAATATAACAATCGGCAAGTTTCCTATAATTACTTTTTCTGTTCAATTTTCAGAAGGCTTTCAGTAAATCAAAGATTATACTGGGAGAGTATGTCAATATCCTTATAGATACTGGCCTTTAAATCAATTTGCTGACTATAGTTGAAAATTCAATACTATTTATAGTAGAGTCCTGAAAAGCAATAAAATTATTATCACTTATATTTCTGAGATACTACTCAAATGCACGCAGAAAAGCTACCACCCCAGACATTTAGTCGTCGAGTTCGTCCATCATATCGGGTAGTCAAGCAACGGCCAGTTAAAGTCCGTCGGCAAGTTAAAACCAAAAATATCAAAATAATATTATCACAATTAAAATATAAAAATATACTAATTGTAGTTGCTGTATTAATGACTGTAAGTTGGGTTATTAGGCTACCCTTTAGGGGTCGCCCAGCTTCAGAAATACCTTTACCTATTCCTGAATCTTCTTTATCTCCAACCCTCGTACCACCCTATGTCCCCCCGGCTCCTGAACCAACTCCAGAAGATTTAGGATTTGCCTACAATATTCGTAGACAACCATACCAACGTTATAGTCCACAATTACAAGAAATAGTTGATGAATTGGTTAATATTGCTGAAGAAAAAGGGCTACCTACAAGACCTTTATCTATTAGTTTAATAGATGTTAGTAACCAAGATATTCACACATTTGCTGGATATCAAAGTCAAGTTTTGAGATATCCTGCTAGTGTATCTAAATTATTTTGGATGGCTGCATTTTATGGGGCAGTTGAAGAAGGTTTAATTGATGATGAATCTAAGTTTCATCAAGACTTAAGATTAATGATGCAGAAATCTCATAATGATTCTGCTAGTAAAATTTTGGATGCAATTACTGATACTAAATCAGGGGTTAAATTGGAAGGAGAAAAATTAAATAGTTGGTTAGAAAAAAGAAAGTCAGTCAACGAATTTTTTCAAAAAGCAGGTTATCAACGTTTAATAGTTAGTACAAAAAATTATCCTAGATATTCTCCTAGTCAAACAGGTCCGGTAGGTCGCGATCGCCAACTACGGAAGGAAGATGGTAAGTTTCTGCGAAATTTGATTTCAACTGACCATGTTACCAGATTAATGTATGAAATATATACCAGGCAAGCAATTTCACCCAAGTATAGTACGAGAATGGCTTATTTGTTAACTAGAGATTTAAAACCGGAAGTATGGCAGAACGATCCCTACAATGGAGTTAAAGGTTTTCTTGGTGAATCTCTACCTGATAATATTTATTTCGGTTCTAAAGTTGGTTTCACTACTAAACATCGTATGGATGTGGCGTTTGTCAGAACTTTGGATGATAAAGCTATTTATATTTTGGCAATTTTTGCAGAAGATGCTGCTTATGCAAAAGATGAAGAAATATTTCCTAAATTGTCTCGTCATGTTTACGATCGGATGATGGCGATGGGGAGCAAGTAGGTAGGATGGTTCAATAATTAATAATTAATAATTAATAATTAATAATTACCTCTTATTAAAACATTGAGGATTGGTTAAAAGGAATTTTTTTGTTTTTTTCTCCTTGCTCATGAGAGGCTTTAAACCTTAATTTTTAGGTAAATATGCGGCTGCCCGCAAGTCAAAAGTTAAAACTAAAAGTTATGTATGGTCGCTTTCTTGGTGGATCTATAATAAACATTCCATACAGTCCTTTCCATTTACATAAATTATGTCAAAATTATACTTATAAATAAACCAATACTTCCCATGAATGCCAACTAAAACCCAATAAAAACTACCATTAAATTTATCAGCCCCAAGGTCGATTATGTCTTCAAAAAAAATTGGTTCCGAGAAAAATTAAGACATCTTAATCAGCTTTATCAATGCCATAATTTGCGATTAATTTTCGTATAATTACCGAAATTTCATACAGCGGTTTTCATTTCAGTAGACCACAGTAGGGGCGAATGGCCATTCGCCCCTACTGGGTTTTGGTTGTGACGATGTGGTTCATCAATCTGAAAAGCTCTGTAAGGGAAGCGATCGCTCTAGTTAACTCCCCCGGCCGGAAGTCCCGCGCTCTCTCGAAGGGGAGCGTCGTATGGGAAAGCCGGGCGTTATATGTGTTGTTCGCCGGGGATTTTCTCTTGATCTACTATCGCTATTGACAATTACAAATACAGTCACTATTATATTCTATATATAATTGTTATAAACACAGGGGGAGGACATCACCTCTGTCAAAACAGCGGTCAGGGTTTATCTGGCTGAAGAATCCCGCCCTTTCTCCTAGAGCAGCGTCGGGAGTATGTCAAGTTAAATACTTACTATATAGAACACTTCCCGGTGTAATGAGGTACACCTTGGTTTTAAGACAAAACTCAGAAGTCAGAAACTCAGAAGATTGGACTGTACCTCATAGCTTCGGAAACTGCTGTATTTTAATTTCTATCCCCAAATCCTGCAACTTCAGATAAAGTATAAAGCGGTCTACCTTTTACTTCTTCATAAATCCGTCCGATATATTCTCCTAATATTCCAATACTGACCAATTGTACTGCTCCTAAAAAGAAGATTGCCATCATAATAGTTGCCAAACCTGTTAATGGTGAATCTGGATAAAAAATCCGCCAATATAATACTAAACAAGCCATCAATAACGCCACGCAAGCAGCAAATAGTCCTACATAAGTAGACAGTCGTAAAGGTACTTTAGAAAAAGACACTAAACCATTAATTCCTAAGGCTAAAGATTTGGCAAAAGTATATTGAATATCTCCAGCAAAACGAGGTTCCCTCTCAAATTTTATTGCTGTTTGTCGAAAACCGATCCATGCTCTTAAACCCCGAATATAACGATTAGTTTCTGGCATTTTATTTAACAGATCTACTACACATCTATCCATCAAACAAAAATCACCTGTATCAATAGGAATTTCTACATCTGCTAAATGTTTTAAAATTCGATAATAAACAAAAGCAGGAAACTTTTTTAACCAACTTTCTTGATGTCTTTTTGTGCGTTGAGCATAGACAACTTGATAACCTTGTCGCCACTTTTCTATTAAGTCGGGAATTAACTCTGGTGGGTCTTGTAAATCTCCATCTAAGACTACAATGACTGCTCCTCTAGCAAAATTTAAACCAGCAGTAACAGCAATTTGATGTCCGAAATTACGAGCAAAACTTAAATAACAAATTCGAGAGTCTTGTTGATGAAATTCTCGGAGAATTTGGAGAGAGCGATCGCGACTGCCATCATTAATCAAAATTAATTCTACATCTCCATCCATTCTATTCATTATTGTACTGATGCGCCGATATAATTCTGGGAGATTTTTCTCCTCATTATAAATAGGAACTACTAAAGAATATTTCATTTGGGGATGATTAATTATAATATTGTAGGTTGGGTTAAGCGTATCTCGCAACCCAACAGATATCTATAAAAGAAAAAGACCTCGATATGTTGGGTTTCGTTCCTCAACCCAACCTACATTTTTCCCACCATTTTTTGGCAAAAAATTATGATAATATAGGGATTAAAAAAAATAGGTAAATTGTTCTGTTATACTAAATTCCCTTGCAATAGAAGTGTTATAAGAAACCGGATTTGTGGGAGACAGATATCAGTATGGTAGGGCGTTTAATACAAACCCGGTTTCTGTACTTTATTGGATTTAATATTAAAATTAAATGTTATTGTTAGTGGGAGCATCTTGCTCCCGTTGTAAATATTCTCATATATTCTACTAAAAAATATTATGATATCAAACAATCTCTGGAAAACTAATCAACAGTTAGCAACAACTTGTTTATCTCACGCTTTTGTGCAAGGAATTGCTGACGGTACACTGTCTCAGAAAAGTTTTGCCTATTATGTAGGACAAGATGCTTTTTTCCTGAGAGCGTTTGCCCGTGCTTACAGTATTGCTGCTGCTAAATCTCCTGATTGGAAAACATTTGAATTGTTTCATACTCTTGCAGGTGGGGTGAAAGAGGAATTAGAATTGCATCAAACCTATGCTGCTAAATGGGGAGTAAATTTAGAAAATATTACCCCAGGATTTTCCACACGGCGTTACACAGATTTTTTATTAGCGACTGCTTGGAGTAATAATATTGGGGCGATCGCTACGGCAATGACTCCTTGTATGCGACTGTATGCTTTCTTGGGGCAGCAGTTAGCTACACCGAAAATTCCAGAGCATCAATATTCTGATTGGATTTTTACTTACAGCACTCAGGAATTTGAACACTTAGCGCAAAAGCTAGAGAAAGTGATAGACACTTACGCAGACAATATTCAAGAAGCAGAATCAATTTATTGTTATGCCATGCTCTGCGAAAGAGATTTCTTTCAAGCAGCTTGGGAAATGGGAGCTGAAGTTAATTGATAATATTGATAATTATGAAAAATAATGTAGTTAAAGAAAAAACATTTGTATTTGCCCTACGAATTGTTAAATTCTTACAGTATCTTAACCAAGATAAACACGAGTATGTTTTATCAAAGCAGTTATTGCTGGTACGGGAATTGGAGCTTTGGTGCGCGAAGGTGAACACTCTGAAAGTCGGCACGACTTTGTACATAAAATAGCTATTGCTCTGAAAGAAGCTAATGAAACTCTGTATTGGTTAAAGCTATTATATCAAGCAAATATATATTGATGTCAGAGGATTTAACTCAATTAATCAAGACTGTATAGAACTCTTAAAACTCTTGACAACTATTATCAAATTGACAAAATCAAACAACCAATAAAAAGTTATCAATTATCAATTATCCATTATCCATTATCCATTAACGTCCTAATTTATTTGGAATACCTTCACAACCACCCGGTATAGTTTTTCTACTTTTCTCCCCAGACCAAGCACAACAATAATAATGTTGTTCATCAGACAACCGCTTGACTCCAGTAAAGTCAACATTTTCTACCACTGCACCAGTGCAACCACCAGTCTGGTAGTTAGGTACATGAGTACGACTTCGGGGAGTAGCATTTTCAGCAGTGCCATAGAAAAATCTTACTCCCCTCAAGTCTGCACCTACTAAACTTGCTTCATACAAAATGGTACGAGAGAAATTCGCTTTTACCAAATCACAACCGCCAAGATTAGCTCTCACCAAATTAGCATCACTTAATTCTGTCCACCGCAAGTCTGTTTTGCTTAGGTCAGCACCTGCTAACATTACTCCTAAATCGATAACACGAGTACCATGTTCCCTATCTTCAGCATAACCACCATTACCATCAAATATGGGGCGACCTAATAACCGATCGCGCTTAATTGGTGTTACAAGTCTAGACTGAGATAAAAATCTGAGAATTTTCGCTTTTCCTTCTCCATCTACACTTTTAATAATAGCTGCTGTACGACCTTCAGCGATCGCTCGTTCTTGTGGCCAATCTTCCAAAAAACCTTTTTCATCCATTGCTAGATCGGAAACCCCTTGAAAGTAAGCATCAATGGTTTGTTGTTGAGTAATGCGGTTTTGTTGAATTGTCAAATCTTTAGAAATAACGTATTGTCGCCAAGCTACATATACAGCAATAATTGCAATTAAAATTTGACCCAACGCACCAATAAGTTCCCCCACCGCTCCAATGGCATCCCAGTTAATCTGGATATTCCGACTACCAGGTTCTTGGTTTGCCCCACTTAACATCAGCAAACCGACAATAGCTGCCAGGATACCAAAGCAAGCAATGATTAGGTTACGCCAAACTGGAGGAATCAGAGTTTTCCAGACTTTACCCCAACTAGGCCAAATCATTCGGACTGAAGCTACCATCGCTACAACGGCACTGGTATAACCAAGCAGTACATTATCCATAGCTAACCCCAGAATCATTAGAGCGATCGCCGTCAGGGTGACAATGGATGCAAATCTATTTTTTGGCCCTCTATCCTTTTGATTGTCCACTAAACTATTTTGTGTGGCAGATGCGGGAAGCATTTGTTCTATTTCATTGTCAATGAAATTTACCTGCTCTATTGCTGTTTTTACAGGAGTAATTGCTTCCTGGGTACCATTTGGACTTTCTAATATAGGGCTGGAATTAGGATTATTAGCCGGAGAGGAGTTAGAATCATTATTCATAGCATTTCTGATTTTTTGCTTTTTTAAAATATAATCGTAGGGACTTGGGAACCAAGCACAGACGATATGTAAGAATTTGCCATGATTATGGCAATAAATTAGGGCAACAATATGTAAGGCTTTTAGCTAGAGATTAGGATTTATATCAATTAAATGGGGACTAAGTCTGTACAGAAATAAAAGCCAGAAAATATTAGGTTAATCAAGAAGTAAGGCCAAATCAAATAATTTATCGGGCGAATTTGAGAGCTTGAAAACCATGTCGCTTCAGCGCATGGATGAAAAGCTCTCCGGGCGACTGAAGTCGCCTGTAGAAAAATCTAATTTTCCCTTGACATTTTCTCACCTGGTTATGCTATAAAATATAGCATCAAGATCAAAAGGTGGGTCGAGCCAAAGTGATAATTTACGAGTTTAAAATTAAAGCTAAACCTGAGCAATATCAATCAATAGATGAGGCCATTAAAACATCTCAATTCGTCCAAAATAAATGTTTAAGATATTGGATGGACAATAGAGGCGTGAGTAAATATGACCTTAATAAATATTGCAAAGTGTTAGCTAAGGAGTTTAAATTTGCTAACGAACTCAATTCAATGGCTCGACAATCGGCTGCGGAAAGAGCTTGGTCTGCAATATCTAGATTTTATGATAACTGCAAAAAACAGGTTAAGGGAAAGAAGGGTTATCCTAAGTTTAAAAAGCATTGCCGTTCTGTAGAGTATAAAACTTCTGGTTGGAAATTGTCATCAAACAGAAAAGCAATTATTTTTTCAGACAAGAAAAATATAGGCACTTTGAAATTAAAAGGTACTTATGATTTAAACTACTATCAACTGAACCAAATAAAACGAGTAAGGTTAGTTAAACGTGCTGATGGTTATTATGCCCAATTTGCTATTCAAACAGATTTAAAAATTGAAACTCAACCAACAGGAAAAGCAGTAGGTTTAGATGTAGGAATTAAATATTTTTTAGCTGATAGTAATGGTGACACTATAGAAAATCCTCAATTTTACAGAAAGTCGGAAAAGCAGTTGAATAGAGCAAATCACCAGAAGTCTAAGAAGTACAGAAAAGGAGCTAAACCGCAGTCAAACAACTACTATAAAGCTAGAAATAGATATGCACGGAAGCATTTGAGAGTAAGTAGGCAGCGTAAAGAATATGTAAAGAGAGTTGCATATTGCGTAATCCATTCTAAAGATTTGGTGGCATACGAAGACTTGAATGTGAAAGGCATGGTAAGAAATCGAAGGCTAGCTAAATCAATTAGTGATGTTGCATGGTCAACTTTTCGTGGTTGGTTGGAATATTTTGGTGCAAAGTATGGAAAAGTAACAGTAGCAGTACCACCTAACTATACAAGCCAAAATTGCTCTAACTGTGGGGCAGTTGTCAAAAAGTCTCTATCTGTGAGAACCCATGTTTGTCCTCACTGTGGCTATGAAGCAGATAGAGATGTTAATGCTGCAAGAAACATCCTGCAAAAAGCACTATGTACGGTGGGGCACACCGAAACCTACG
>NZ_JAAHGT010000639.1 GCF_010672385.1 Okeania sp. SIO2F4 | reverse complement strand
ATCAACTCAATATTGATTACAACCTTATGTTGACATTAATTATTGCTGTAAGCAAATTCTGGTAGTTGTTCTTTAGCAGATCCATTAGGTGTAACCTTCACCTCGCCATTTTCATCTAAATCTACATAAACATTTTCCCCATCCTGAATTTGACCAGCTAATAACGCTTCTGCCAAAACATCCTCTAACAAACGCATAATAGCTCGACGTAGAGGTCTCGCTCCGTAACTAGGATCGAATCCTTCTTCTACTAAACGCTCCTTAAACTTATCGCTGACTGTAAGAGTAATTTCGCGATCGCCTAAACGACTAAATACCTCCCGCAGCATAATTTCTGCAATTTCTTTCACCTCATCCTTATTCAACTGACGGAAGACAATAATTTCATCCAGACGGTTGAGAAATTCTGGGCGGAAATATTGTTTTAGTTCCTCATTAACTAAGTTGCGGATACGATTATATTGAGCTTCTTCTTGATCCTCAGCAAACTCAAAACCTAAACCACCGCCACCTTTCTCAATGACTTTAGAACCGATATTAGAAGTCATAATGATTAAGGTATTCTTGAAATCTACTACCCGACCTTTAGAGTCAGTTAGACGACCATCCTCTAAAACTTGCAGCATAATATTAAATACATCTGGATGAGCCTTTTCTATCTCATCAAACAATACTACAGTGTAGGGACGACGGCGTACAGCTTCCGTTAGTTGCCCACCTTCATCATAACCAACAAATCCTGGAGGGGAACCAACAAGTTTAGAAACAGTGTGACGTTCCATGTATTCTGACATATCCACCCGAATCATGGCTTCCTCAGAACCGAAGAAATAAGCAGCTAATGCTTTTGTCAGTTCTGTTTTCCCAACACCAGTCGGACCGGAGAAAATAAAACTAGCAATAGGTCGCTTGGGGTTCTTTAAACCAACTCGAGCGCGACGTAAAGCACGAGAAACAGCTTTCACTGCATCATCTTGCCCAATGAGACGTTGATGTAGAGTATCTTCTATATGTAAGAGTTTCTCAGACTCAGATTCTGTCAACTTACTCACAGGAACTCCAGTCCAAGATGCCACGATATCAGCAATATCGTCTTCAGTCACTACAGGGGAGTTACTGGTTTTTTGGTTTTCGTTGTCGGTATTAGTCTGTTCAATCTCTGCTTGAATTTCTAGTTCGCGATCGCGCAGTTTACTTGCTTGTTCAAAATCTTGTTGACGAACAACTTCTTCTTTTTGTTTTGTCACCTTAGACAGTTCTCGTCTTAATTCCTTCAAATGTGGTGAAACCATTGAATTTTTTACTCTGACACGGGAACCTGCTTCATCAATTAAGTCAATAGCTTTATCTGGTAAGAAGCGATCGCTAATATAGCGATCCGATAATTCAGCTGCTGCTGTCAGAGCTTCATCAGAAATAGTCAACCTATGGTGTTGTTCATAAGCAGAGCGCACCCCATAGAGAATTTCAATAGTCTGTTCTACACTAGGTTCGCCAACTTTCACTGGTTGGAAACGACGTTCAAGAGCAGCATCCCGTTCAATATGCTTGCGATATTCATCTAGGGTAGTCGCTCCAATACATTGCAGTTCACCCCTTGCTAAAGCAGGTTTGAGAATATTGGCAGCATCCATACTACCTTCAATAGCACCAGCACCTACAACAGTGTGAATTTCATCAATAACCAAAATAATATTACCATTGGCACGGACTTCATCCATTATTTTTTTCAACCGTTCCTCAAATTCTCCTCTGAACCTAGTACCAGCTATCAGAGAAGCAATATTTAGACTAACTACCTGTTTATTTTCCAGGATATCAGGAACATCTTGATTAATTATCCGTTGAGCTAACCCCTCAGCGAGAGCTGTTTTTCCTACTCCAGGTTCACCAATAAGAACAGGATTATTTTTTGTCCTACGACCTAAGACTTGAATCATCCGTTCAATTTCAACTTGTCGGCCTACTATTGGATCGATTTTACCCTCTGCTGCTAACTTTGTTAAATCTGTACCAAATTCTTCTAGAGTAACGGCTTTCTTACCACTGGGGTTAGACCCTCCGGAAGACACTGCAGCAACTTCTCCGAGAGAGCGAATTACTTGAGTCCGAACTTTGCCTCTGTCAACTCCCAAGTTGTCCAAAACTTTAGCAGCTACTCCTTCAGAATCTTGTAGTAATCCGAGTAGCAAATGTTCTGTGCCAATATAGTTATGGTCTAATTTCCTCGCTTCTTCTAGAGAAATTTCTAACATCCTTTTTACCCTAGGAGTAAAAGGAATTTCTGCTGGAGTGAACCCAGAACCACGGCCAATTATTTTTTCTACTTCGTTCCGAGCATCTTTGAGATTTACACCATGTTCCTTCAGAACTTTAGATGCAATACCTGTACCTTCACCAATTAAACCCAGGAGAATTTGCTCTGTGCCCACAAAGTTATGTCCTAAGCGACGGGCCTCTTCCTGAGCTAACATGATTACTTTGATTGATTGTTCTGTAAAACGTTCAAACATTCTTACTTCCTCTTATTATTTGTTTATAGTCACAGGGGAGATTTCTCCCTTATAGTAATGTTTTTCACTAATTACTGACCATTCAGTGGCCATAAACAGGAACAAATGTAAATTTTTATTTACTTATAGTAACTTAAATGTAGCGTTGTGAAAGTAAAAGTGCCTAGTGAGGAGAGCCGTAACCGAGAATATAAGTAATTTCTATATAATAACTTGTTGTAAAAAATTTGAACAGGAGACCTTTTTGCCAGACAAAGCAAAAATGTATAATATTTACTGTATTTTACAGTACTATTTTCTGGGGAAAGTTGCAAGGCTTTCTGGAATATTTGCCACAATTGATAGGTTATACCATTACGAAGCAGGAAGACCGAAGTTGGAAGCAGAAATAAATTTTGAAAAAAAGCTAAATACATAGATATATGTAGTTTTTTCCATTCTAGAAGCATATTCTAGGCATAAATTAATAGGCTTCTTGTTGTAGCATTATTTGATTTAAATTGTACGATTGGCTCTAAGAGGTTGAGTAATTTTTTTTAGGAGCTAAGTCCTTAGTAGTAGCGCGTCTAAACTAAAATTGTGGGTTAAAAAAACCTAACCCCCCAACCCCACAACTATCCCTCCTGCCTCCCTGATTAAGCTATGCTTTATAAACATCTTTCTTAAGATAAAACTTGGACAAGTAAGAAAAGTTATGTGTTTGCCATTCAATGCATACTTTCAGGAGAGTCAACCTATTTAATTAGAGGCTTTTCTCCCCCCACCTCCCCATCTCCCCATCTCCCCACCCCCCCATCTCCCTATCATCGAAGGGTTTTAGGAGTTCCTGATCGGGGATAGCTTTGAAAGGGGGGAATATTTTTCTCCCCTCTCCTACGAGGAGAGGGGAGAATATTACCCCCCTTCCCTTGCAGGGAAGGGGGTTGGGGGGTTAGGTTTTTTTTACCCACAATTTTAGTCTAGACACGCTAGTACAAGAAAATTAGGTAGAACATCAGCAGTTTACAATTACCCTAACCTAGTACTTAAACATCATCTCTAAATTGCTATATAATAATTTCAATTTTATTTATTGTCTGAATCAGGAACATTTATTATGTCTAATATTCGAGAAGAAATGCCAGTATTAGTCCGCCATGAAGGAGATTGGAAAGGAACATATACAATAGTAGATAATGAGGGAAATATTATTGATAAACATACTTCTCATTTAACTTGTCAATTTCCAGAGAATGCAGAATATCCCTATTTTCAAACTAATCGTTATGAATGGGCGGATGGTAAAAAAGAAGAATATCAATTTCCGGGAATATATCGGGATAAAAAGCTTTGGTTTGATACAGAAAGGTTAGATGGTTATGCTTGGGAAGTAGATAATTCAACAATTATTTTGTGGATTACTTATAAAGGAATGGCAGATTTTTATATCTATGAAATGATTAATATTAGTCCTGATAATAATCATCGCGCCAGAACTTGGCATTGGTTTCAGAATGATAAAATTATCAAAAGAACAATTATTAAAGAAGAAAGAGTTAGTTAAATAAAAGTAATAGTAAAGGAACCACCGGGAGTGTGGGGAGTGTGGGGAGTGTGGGAGATGGGGGGATGGGAAGATGGGGAGTGTGGGAGAAATTAAAAAATATATATCCTCACCATTACCATGCAGGACTACCCAGCAAAAAACTTATAATTCTGCTTCTAGTTGCACTTTAGTGCCTCAGTATATAGCAAATCTCAAAAGTCTTGCTAAATCTTGTTGAAAGTAGGGTTCGACTGAATAAGATATCTTTAACTCAATGGCCACAACGCTTTTGATGGTTAGTAGACCAAAAATTAGGGAGTTTGCATGCAACGTCCCGACAGGTCGATCATTTTTTTTATGTGGTGAACTCACCTGAAAACTGCTGCAAAATCATTAAAAATAAGGTATTGCATTATTTTTGGGAATTGGTAATATCTAGGTGCGCTAAAGCGCAACTACAAACAAATATTTTGGTGATAACTTACAATAATTCTAGATAATATACTAAAAATGAAAGCAGTTCGCATACATGAATACACAGGTATCTCTGGTATTCAAGTAGTAGAAAAAGAAATTTTAGTCCCTAGTTCCGGTGAAGTTAGAGTGTTTGTAAAAGCTGCTGGAATTAATAACTCAGACTTGCAAATGACCTACGGAAAATATAAAAGACCAGACGATGACGCATTACCTCAAATTCTTGGTCAAGAAGCAGCGGGTGTGGTTGATGCTGTGGGCGAAAAGGTTGAAGGGTTTTCACCAGGAATGCGGGTAATGGGTCACGTTCGAGGAGCTTTTGCAGAAATGGCGATCGCTCCTGCTACAGAATTATTAGCTATTCCTGAGGATATATCGTTTGAGGTGGCAGCTAGTTTACCTATTAATTATTTGACAGCTATTGTAGCTCTCATCCATCGGGCAAAAGTTCGGATAGGAGAATGGGTGCTAGTTCATCCTGGTAGTGGTGGTGTGGGAACTGCAGCAGTACAACTAGCTAAGTTATTAGGAGCAAAGGTTATTGCTACTGCTGGTAATGCAGCTAAGGTGGAATATCTGATGAAATTGGGTGCTGACTATGGGATTGACTATAGCAGTCAAAATGTAGTTTCTGAAGTAGGCCAGATTACAGAAAATCTGGGGGTACAGGTGGCACTTGATGGAGGTGGTAAGGTTACATTTGCTGACTGTTTAGGGGCGATCGCTAATAATGGTCGTATTGCTTGCTATGGTACAACTACTGGTTTGGATGCTGCTTTACCAATGGGAAAATTACTGGGGCGCAATATTGCAGTTTATGGTATTGCTCTTTGGTATAACAGTTATTATCAGGCAAGTTGGCAAACTCTTAAAGATTTAGTTATGCCAGCATTTGGACAGGGAAAATTACAGTCAACTATTGAGCAAGTAGTCGGTCTGGAAGGAGTCTCAGAAGCGTTGACGAGGATAGAGCAGCGTAGTTTGATGGGAAAAATTGTTGTAGTTCCTTAAAATTAATGGATTATATAAATAAGGAGATGGGGAACACTTAACTGAGAAAAGGGAATAGGGACGAATAATATCAAATCCGGTTAAATAATTATTATACATCTCCGTAAAAGAGGGAGTAGGGAGTAGGGAGTAGGGAGAAATAATTGATGATTTCTACCCGATAATTGATTTAATTTTTGATTGTCGGAGATGTCTATTATATATTTGGGGGAGTAGGGGAGTAGGGGAGATA
>NZ_JAAHGT010000638.1 GCF_010672385.1 Okeania sp. SIO2F4 | reverse complement strand
TTAAAGCAAGGGTGCGGTTGAAGGCATACTTATCGCGCCGACTGTGATTAACGATCTGAGATGTTGAGACCACTGTATTGGGGACAGTAATGAGCTGGCGATCGCTCGTCCGAATTAACGTTCCCTGTAAACCAATGTCCTCTATCGTCCCTGTAACACCACCTAACTCACAAAAGTCACCTATCTGCATGGGACGATTAACAAATAAGGTCAAACCACCCACCATATTTTCTATGTATGGTCTCACTCCTAAACCAATAGCAATGCCACCAACTCCTAAGCTAGCTACAATTGGGCCAACAGCCAAACCAATTGCTGCACTACCATAATAAAAAACTGTTAATGCTGCCAAAATTCCTAGCAGGCGAAATCCATTACGAGCAATAATTACTTGAAGTGACTTTTCTTCAATTTGGGACATATTGGCGATAAAATTGCAACCAATAGCGTTGAAAAGCATGAAAACTAACCAAGCCAAAACCGAAGCTTCTAAAATAGTTGCTATTTTCAATAAATTCTGCAAGATTTTACCCGTAATATTCAATGGTCCACTAATTAGGAACTGCCAAACACTAATCATCCCTAGGGCTAAAAGTGGTACTAATAACCCGAACCATGCCTTTTGCTTGTTATCACTAGTAGTCTGATACCATTTCAGCAAACGTTGCACCCTGGAAATTGTTGCGATCGCCACTAATATAATTGTACCTAGGCTAAACCATTGCCAGATAGTCTGTCCTTTAAACAGTATAGTTGTCCACTTTGGTAGCCACTTACTCCACTTGGGGGGTAGGAGGTGGCCAGGTGTACTAATATAAAAGTTGTAGAACTCAGGTGAGGCTTTCCATATATTTGATTCATTATAGGGTAAAGCCTTGATCGCTTTATAAAATGGTTTCAGACGTTTCACTGTTTCAGGTGAGAAGAGAAATTCCCCTGCATGATAACCTTCTTCGACCAACTCAATCGTAATCTTGCTCCTGGGAACATTCCAGCGGTTCATTGATTTTGCTGCAACAGTTTGTTCATTAGGAACTTGGCTGACTGGAGGTAAGCCAACGCGGTCTAAAATCTCTTTGAGTAATAATGCAGATTCTGTGCCGACATCTTGACGACTAATTGGGGCAACTTCTTGAAGATTTAGGGTATTGACAGCTCGATCAAAAGCCAACTTTGCAGCATAGCCTTTTTGTCGCACCGCCGGTGAGTGCATGAAACCACCTTCCTGCTGTGTCTGTTCTTGAGCCTCCTTGAGCAGGAAATAAGCCTTATTCATATTGACAATAAATTCCTTCAAAGTGCTATACGGACTGGTGGTAATAGGTGGTGTGAGGGGTGTCTCGTTTGTGTTACTGCCAATGACAACATACTGATTGAGGAGAACGATCGCAAAAACAACTATCGCCTGTAACAGGAGTTTTCTGATTAATCTCATAACTTATACCAATTTCGATCAAAGAATGTTGGACACACTTTGTTTATAGAAAACAGGGAATACCAGATCTGAAATTTGTAGCAAATATTTATCCAAATGTTATAATACCATATTTAGGTAGCCCTGTATAGTAATGGTAAATAAAGGCTAAAACGATAACTATACCGTTACTTAAACAATTACAATGCACTACGACCTTTTGAGTAATTAGTATAAATCTCAATTTTTAAGTCAAAATTAAGCTAAATCTCACAACTTACTCATGCCATTAGTTTTTCATAGATAAATAATAAAACTACTATCAATGGCAGAATAATTTATGAAATATCAACTCAAGAAATTATTATTTTTATTTCCCATACTTCTAATCTTAGCTAGCTGTGGTGGATTCAATAGTTCTACAAATACAGTTGGAGAAACTCAACAAACACAAGGGTCTACTATTACCTCAGCTAAACCATTTAATTATCAAAACTACAACTCAATTTTAAAGGAATATGTCAACGACCAAGGATTAGTTGACTACAAAAAATTAAAAGAAAATCGACAACAACTTGATGAGTTTAATTCAACCATTGGAGCTGTCAATCCAAGCACTTATAATTCTTGGACAGATTCAGAAAAAATTGCTTTCTTAATTAATGCCTATAATTCTTTGACTTTAGAATCTATTATTGATAGTTACCCTACTAAAAGTATTAGAAGGATTCCTGGTGTTTGGAAGATTAGGAGATTCGATGTTGCTGGGGAAAAAATGACATTAGACCATATTGAACATCAGGTTTTACGGAAAGAATTTAATGAGCCAGGAATTCATGTTGCTTTAGTTTGTGCTGCAATAAGTTGCCCTCCACTTAGACAGGAACCTTATACTGGTAAACAATTAGAAAAACAACTAGACGAGCAAGCTAAAAGATTTTTAGGAAATAGTCAAGGCTTCAAAATAGACAGTCAAAATAATACTGTTTATTTATCTTCAATTTTTAAATGGTTCGGTGAAGATTATGAGAAAACTTATGGTCAAATTGAAAATATTGATGGTTTGAATAAAAGAGAGACTTCTATTATAAATTATGCTCGTAAATATGTAGATTCTAATGCTCAAAAATTCTTAGAAAAAGGTGGTTATAAAGTAAAATATTCTGATTATGATTGGTCTTTGAATGTTCAATAAAATTATACAGGGAACAGGCAATAGGGAGCAGTTGGAAAAACATTTCCTAGTCTAAAATTCATCATCAGCCGTTAGCCATAAGCAATTCTTTCTTAGCTATCATAATCTTAAACAGGTTGTAATATTTTATCCTAGGGATTTGGTCTCCAAACCCAAGCAAAAAATGGATTTTGATAGTAAATTTATACAGTTTTTTTAAAGCAATAACTGACTACTGAATGTTGATATCATGTCCGGTTAAATAGTTATAATTAAAGCTTGTAGTAGGGCTGAAGCCCTATCTATATTAGGGCTGAAATCTATACTAGAAACAAAAACTTTTTGATGGCTGATTATTCGGACATGATATTACTATAAAGTGACATAAGAATGAAATTGGTCATCAGCCAACCTTAGTAAATTATCACTTCAAAAGCTAATAGCTAAATGCTTACATTATTATCCATAAATAATCAATTATTTCTGCCTATTCCCTATTCCATCTTTTCTGGAGATTGTTATTTCATTATTCACAAAAAAAATCAAAAAAAATGTTTTTAGAGAGAATATTCGTAATTATTCCTGTTCTTAACGAAGAAAATACAATTGTAAACGTCATTAAGTCCTTACAATTTTACGGACTAACAAAAATAATGGTAGTTGATAATGGCAGTACAGATAAAAGTGTAGAAAAATCCATAAACGCAGGTGCAAAAGTTATCGGAGAACCCATAGCAGGTTATGGTAGAGCTTGTTGGCGTGGTATTCAAAATATACCTTTAAATTGTGATTGGATTTTATTTTGTGATGGGGATGGTAGTGATGATTTAAAGCAACTACCAAAATTTTTAGAGGCTACTAATAAATATGATTTAATCTTAGGCGATCGCCGTGCTACTAAAGCAGGCAGGTCTGCGATGACTCCTGTACAAAATTTTGGCAATAAATTAGCTACTTTTCTAATAGGTTTAGGATGGGGATATTGGTATCAAGATTTAGGCCCACTACGTTTAATTCGGAAGTCTAGTTTAGAAAGAATAAAAATGCAGGATCGAGGTTTTGGTTGGACTGTAGAAATGCAAGCTAGAGCTGTAGAATGTGGTTTAAAAATCAGTGAAATTCCTGTTGGTTATCGTCGTCGTCAGGGTGGACGTTCAAAAATATCAGGTACTATAAAAGGTAGCTTTCAAGCTGGAACTATTATTCTGGCAACTCTGGGAAAATTATACTTAAAACGTCTGTGGCAAATTATAAAATTCCAGCTTAATATCAACAAATGGATAAAGTCTAGACAGATTTAACGAAGTCAGAAGTCAGAATTCAGAAGTTGTTTTTGTAATGGAGATTTTTAACAACCCTCCAAAAATATTTCGCCTAAAATTTGATAAGCAATTATCAAAATAATTGCTGGAAAAAATCTGTCGTTATTACATCAGTTTTCCAAAAAATATTGGATTTATAGGAGTCAGTAAGTATTGATTCATAACATTTATTTTGTATGAAAATAAAACAGTCTCATAATTAACTAAAGACAGTTCCCTAAGTTTAAAAAATTGTTTTTTTGTAAATGAAATTATGCCATTTACAACTCTATAGTCTGCAACAAACCTCTTAACAGTTTTGTAATCGTTCTACATAAGCATTGAGGTATTAGAGGTCAGCTTTCAGCTTTCAGCTTTCTGTTTTTCGGTGGGTAATCCAACACCAACTAATTAATTAGGAAAATTAGCTAATGTGCAATGAATGTAATTTTTAATTTTAGCTCAATCTTTCAACTCTAATACTAAATCTCAAAAGTCTTGCTAAATATTCTTGAGAGTAGGGAGTAGGGTTATTAGGCATAATATATCTTTGCTGTTTGCGTAGAATCGTCAAAAACATTACTTAACTTTACTTATTACTTAATAACTGAAGTATTAAGGAAGTATAGCATTAATGCATGGGAATTGGTATAATTATTTCTTGATAAATAATTTTTTAATCGCTAATATAGCAATCCGCCCATAGCTCCCAACAGATATAATAGTAAGAATAACAGATCCAGTCAAAAGACAAAAAATGAACATTATAGATGAACGATTTGGATTTTATCAGTCAAACATTCATACTCCAAAGAAATAAAAAGAGCCTAGGGGGTTAAAATGATTTTGTCGGGAAAATCTTACCATGAAGTCAAAGAATTATTAAATGTTTCTCACAGTTTTCTTAGGGAATGGAAAAACCAAGCACTGTTTCATGGTGTAGAAAGTTTAAGGCTTCAATTATATTGGAACACAAGGTTACTTAAAATCCGAAGAAAAAGAGCAAATAATTGAGTAGTTAAGGGCATAATATCGATCTAAGATTATCAGATTTACCTGCACTATTTACAGAAGCAATATGATGTAGTTTTTGAATCTAATCAAAGTTATTATAATTTACTTAAAGAGGCGGGAGTAAGTTGGAAAAAAACTCAAAAAAACAATCCCGCTAAAAATGATGAATTAGTGAAAGCAAAAAAAGCGGTCGGAAAGCGGAGCATTCCGTCAGGATGGGATGGCGAGGTCTCCTCGCCATATCCAATCGACCAAGAGAAAAGAAATAGAGGAATTACTGGTTAAATGGCAACCAGAAATAGAAGCTGGAAAGCTTCAAGAGTGTTTATGATTGACGAATGTCATCTCCTATGGGGAGATATATTAGGCTATGGTTGGGGAAGAACAGATGAAAGAATAGAGATTCCCATTAAAAATGAAAGAGAAAGACAGACTTATTATGGAGCTTTCGACTATCAAACCAAAGAATTTATTGTGCAAGAATATAAGAGTGGAAATACGGAAAATACCATTGAATTTATTAAATATTTGTAACAGAAAAGGCCGGGAAAAAGATTGGCGATATTTTGGGATGGAGCAAGTTATCATAATTCTCAAGAATTTAAAGAATATTTGATGATAATTAATCAAGATATATCGGAGGATGAATGCTTGATAAATTGTACAAAATTTGCTCCCAATGCTCCAGATCAAAATCCTGTTGAAGATATTTGGTTACAAGCCAAAAATTTCATCAGACAATTTTATCATCTTTGCAATTCTTTTGAAGTAGTTAAGTGACTATTTAAGTTTTTTGCGGATGGTCAAATATTCGATTTCCCAAAACTTTTTGAGTATGGAATTTTGCCACAACCTATGGGCGG
>NZ_JAAHGT010000637.1 GCF_010672385.1 Okeania sp. SIO2F4 | reverse complement strand
TTGTAGAAATAAATTCTAATATACGCCAACTATCTAACAACCCTAAAAATTTACCTTCTGTATCTACAACAGCAATAGGTAAACTATGAGATTCTTGATTAGTCTGTTGTTCAGATTTTGGCTGGAGATATGGCCATAACTTATCAACAGTTAAATCTGCTGGTAATATTCTCAGACTCCTCAATGTCAAAGAACTTGCTTCAGATAGAGGTTGTTGCCAATTTCCTATAGAAATATGAGTTTTAAGTAGTTTGGTTTCTGAGTTTGAGACTATATAAGGAATTAAATTATGTAAGTAAATTAATCCTAGTGGTTGGTGCGCCTTATTTATTACTACTAACTCGTTACATTTTTCTCTACAGAAAATTGACCATACTACCTGCAAATTTTCTGTGTCTAAGCATACTGATATAGGAGATATAAATTTTCTTAAAGTCGTGTAGGGTATTAACATGACAGTTCGGGTATATAAGCTGAAATATATTCATTAAGGGTATATTGACTAACCGGACTATAATTTAGGCCATTCAGAACGGAAACCCTTATCCCTACATCTGTCCACAGATAATTAACAATAATTAGGTTAACACCTGGTAGGAAAATCCCGTTGGGCTTATAGTTAGCTAAAATTTTGACATTGATGCTAATGATGACAGAATTGAATATTTATGGCAGTATACAGATATAGGATTAATACTCCTCCTTTCAGGTAATGCTATGTTGGAGGTCTTGTAAGAAAATTCAAAATAATTTTGCTGAACCTATATTCATATATAGCTATATTCTTCATGCTATCCTCCTTACTCAAACTCTAGAGGTTGTCTATGTTAATATTTATTACATTATTTGTTGACGAATTGAATGTAATAAAATTATTTTGTTATGGAGATTTCTCAAATTACAGATTTTCAACCTAACCCAGACTTAGCTACTGTATCTAAAATTTTGTCTACTCAACTATCTATCTGTATATATTTGCATGATGATAAATTTGCTACTTCAGTAACCAAGTTACTGAGTAGAGAGCGCTATCTTGTGGCACTAACTAACTCTCGCCGAGAATTTGTCCAGCTTATCGAAGAGAATACTAACATAGATTGTCTTCTATTCCAAGAGTATTCTGAACTAACTTCTTTGATACATAAGTTACACAATAAATCTATTTTATTACCTGCTGTAATTATCAAACAATCTGAGTCAGAAAATTATCCAGAAACTCAGGAGTTAGTTAATAATGATTTAACTAAATACAATCCCCAGCAAAAGTATCAAAATTTTATTTACCATCAAGCAGAAATTCCATTATTAACCAATCAACTGAGCCAAATAGATTTTTATATTGAGCAGGCAATTCAAAAATTTCTGACACTTTCTCCTGCTAGTTCCTCAAAAGATGAATCTCAAATATTTAGTCAACCTAATGATGATCATACTAAAAATATACTTCATCAACAGCAACACAGATTATATACAAAATTAAGGGAAAGATTAGGATACCTAGGTGTGTACTACAAAAGAAATCCCGCAAATTTTATTAGAAATATGGCTCCAGGGGAGCGCCGTAAGTTTGTAGACCAACTTAAGTTAGAATATCGTCACATTGTTCTCAAATATTTTTCTCAGGATAATTCCCTAAATAATAGAATAGATGAGTTTGTTAACCTATGTTTTTTCTCAGATATTCCTGTAACACAAATTGTAGAAATTCATATGGATTTAATGGATGAATTTGCTAAACAACTAAAGTTAGAAGGACGTAGTGAGGAAATGTTGCTGGATTATCGATTAACTCTTATAGATACAATAGCACACCTGTGTGAAATGTACCGACGTTCTATTCCTAGAGAATCTTGAGAACTAGATTATTAAATAAAAATTAACTAGCAAAAGATTATAGTAGGCCAATGCTAATCTAAATGCTTGTGTAGGAATAGGTAAGTTTAATAACTTCAAGGTATATAAAAAGATAGACAAATAACTTTTATTTAATTTTAAATTTAGTATCTAAAATCTGATTTCTGTCTTACTAAGAAGACTTAATACTTTGAGCTGTAAATATATTTAATCAATTAATTAATTCCTAAACAAAAATTCTCTGTTTTGATTGAGGTTAAAGTATTATTAAATCGGCTCTTCATCAAGGAAAAACTATTCAAACAAGCTGAAAAAACTACTTGAGAATAACTATGAGTCCTCTGAAGAAAACCTATGTTTTGAAGTTATACGTTGCTGGAAATACCCCTAATTCTGTGCGGGCATTAAAAACACTCAAAGAAATTCTTGAACAAGAATTCCAAGGGGTTTATGCCTTAAAAGTAATAGACGTATTGAAAAATCCTCAGCTAGCAGAAGAAGATAAAATATTGGCTACACCAACTTTATCAAAAATATTACCCCCACCTGTCAGAAAAATCATTGGAGATCTTTCAGACCGGGAAAAGGTGTTAATTGGATTGGATCTACTTTATGAAGAACTTAACGAAGAGGAATATAATCTCTAATACCAATTTAATAAAATGTTGCTATATTAGCTTTATTGGTAGGATTCAGCAGTCATAATTCAGGATATAATAATTCATAATATTTATTTTAGATTAGAGTCAAATATGGCAAAAATTGAATAAAAAACAATATTTTAGAGTATAATATTTTTTTTTAGCCAACAGCATAATTTGATTTATAGCCCCTAACTTGGCAGTAATTCTCTTAAGATTTTGATCCCAACTTTACTGTAAAGATCTTTTTTTAATTCAGTATAAATAGGGCTTGCCGATCGACTCTAAAAGCCTTTATCTGTAAATTATTTAGCCTTTTTTCACAGAAAAAAGTGCCAGTTTTTCGCTTACTCTAGTTCAAAATAGAGGGTTTCTCAACAAGGGTGAGGTATATATACCAATTACCATGCATTAATGCTATACTTAGACAACACTTCAATGATTCAGTAATTAACACAAGCCAATAATCTTTTTAATAATTATTAGCCAGTTAGTATTAATTATTTTTATTTTGACTTCTCCCCCACTCCCCCACTCCCCTCCGACCCTACTCAAGAAAGTGCAGCAAACATTGATCGCGCTTGATATAATATGGGATTTATTCAGAGCAGAAAAATTATCAAAATTAGTTTAATTAATCTGCTTTTATTAGCAGCTATATTAAGTTTGGTTGAAGGTCTATCTAGTATATTATTGCTGTTTGATAAAATTAGTAAAGTTCAACCAATGAGTGAAATACGCCACACTCTTTCAATGAGTATTTCTTCAAATAATAGATAGTTGAAAATTAATTATTATTCGTTTAATGTGCAACTCCTAAAATCAAGATTTAGCAAAATACTATCTCATAGTAGAGGGAACTATAATGCTAGGGTAAGTATGCTATCAATATAGCAAACTGGAGTCAACTCAATTAGGCTAGTTAGTTAGTTTTATTGAATGGCGAAACTTTTTAAAAATTTCCCCTAAGAGATAATTAATCTTAAGGTAAGTCCCGCGAAATGAGGAAACCGAGTAAGTATTCCCACCATCTCTCTGCCTACTTATTGCCTTTTGTAGAGGAGCTTTCCTCAAAGAAGAGCTACCTCTTGCAGAGGAGAGTTAATTCTAACAGGCCGGGAAAAACCTCAAATTAATTTTTGTATTGTGTGATATAAATGTTCAGGGTATATATCAGGAAACCGTTCTGCTGAAATTACCCAAACTTACCCAATGGGAACTCCAGTTACTGGCTCTATAATAACATAAGCTTGACTATCTACCACCAAAAGCCCGTCTTTCCAGGACGAGGTTTAAAATTTGAAAAAAAGTATGTTTGATGATATTTAGGTAAGATTTCAGCTTCTGTTTTTACCCCTAGCCAAATTTTTTCTAATTTTAAATATTTTAAAGATTTTAAAGATATGAATGAAAATAGTGAGTCTATTAAAAGAGACAGAATAGCAACTGTAGGAGTTGAGAAAATTAAGACCATGATTGAGGGTTTTGACGACATCAGTCATGGAGGAATGCCAGTTGGCAGAACAACATTAGTGAGTGGTACATCTGGAACTGGAAAAACATTGTTTGCTATTCAATTTCTTTATAATGGAATTACCTATTTTGATGAGCCTGGAGTATTTGTTACTTTTGAAGAATCTCCACAGGATATTATTAAAAATGCCTACAGTTTTGGTTGGAATTTACAGAAATTAGTTGATGATGGGAAATTATTTATATTAGACGCTTCTCCTGACCCAGAGGGACAAGACATAGTTGGCAATTTTGACTTATCTGCTTTAATAGAAAGAATTCAATATGCAATTCGTAAGTATAAAGCTAGAAGAGTTTCTATTGATTCAGTAACTGCTGTATTTCAACAATATGATGCTGCTTCGGTAGTCAGAAGAGAAATATTTCGTTTAGTTGCACGACTCAAACAAGTTGGGGCAACAACTATTATGACTACAGAAAGAGTAGAAGAATATGGACCTGTGGCCAGATTTGGAGTAGAAGAGTTTGTCTCTGATAATGTTGTTATTGTGCGTAATGCTCTTGAAGGTGAACGTAGACGTCGGACAATAGAAATACTAAAACTTAGGGGTACAACTCACATGAAAGGGGAATATCCATTTACTATTACTAATGATGGTGTAAATATATTCCCACTGGGAGCGATGCGATTAACTCAACGTTCTTCTAATGTTAGGGTTTCTTCTGGGGATGAAATTCTCGATCAAATGTGTGGTGGTGGTTTCTTTAAAGATTCAATTATATTAGCAACTGGCGCTACAGGTACGGGAAAAACTCTTTTAGTAAGTAAATTTATAGAAAATGGTTGTATAAATAATGAACCTGCGATGCTTTTTGCCTATGAAGAATCGAGGGCTCAATTGTTCCGTAATGCCTCTTCTTGGGGTATAGATTTTGAAGAACTAGAAAAAAAAGGATTATTAAGAATTCTGTGTACTTACCCAGAATCATCAGGTTTAGAAGACCACCTACAAATTATTAAATCAGAAATTGCTGATTTTAAACCATCTAGAATAGCTATTGACTCTTTATCTGCTTTGGCAAGAGGAGTAAGTAATAATGCTTTTAGACAATTTGTCATTGGGGTAACTGGTTTTGCCAAGCAAGAAGAAATAACAGGCTTTTTTACTAACACTACCGATCAGTTTATGGGGTCTAATTCTATTACAGATTCCCATATTTCTACTATTACTGATACAATTTTGATGCTTCAATATGTAGAAATTCGTGGCGAAATGTCTCGTGCTATTAATGTGTTTAAAATGCGTGGTTCATGGCATGATAAAGGTATTAGAGAATATACAATTACAGCACAAGGTCCTGATATAAAAGACTCTTTCCGTAGTTATGAAGGAATTATTAGTGGTTCTCCAACTAGAATTACAGTGAATGAAAAAAGTGAATTGTCTAGAATTATTCAGGGAGTTCAAGAAAAGACAACAGAGGAATAATATCAAGAATAAATCCTTTGCTAATGGTGCGATTTATTTAACCTCAATTACGCTAAAATCTAGGAGGAAAAATAGGATATTAAGTTTTACTTAAAATGTACTTAAACATACTTGATTTTAAAAATTGAACATGATATTGT
Organism: Okeania sp. SIO2F4; assembly: GCF_010672385.1. GTDB lineage: Bacteria > Cyanobacteriota > Cyanobacteriia > Cyanobacteriales > Microcoleaceae > Trichodesmium. Next base: position 174 of record NZ_JAAHGT010000637.1, on the reverse strand, counting down.
GGATATCCTATCCATCCTAAAGACGTGGGGATTCTTCACCACCCTACAACTCGATCGCAAAGTTGTAGTTGCAGTTGGGGAGTTGAAGATTCTACCATTATGCTATTTTTATTGTGAAAGTATTACCGAAAAATTAATAATTAATAATTAATAATTAAATAATTCGCGCCTTGA
>NZ_JAAHGT010000636.1 GCF_010672385.1 Okeania sp. SIO2F4 | reverse complement strand
CCATTATAAGCAAAATTATTTACAAAAGTGTGTAATGATTATTATCAAAAGCTTATGAGCATTTTGCTAGTTTTACTAATTTGAAAAATTGACTAACTTGTGTACTCCTAAAAGTTGTTTTTTGTCGTTGCGATCGCAAGGACACTAGAAGCTTTCATACTCTAATACATCAAATGATATTTTTGTCAAGTTTTATCTTAAGAAAGATATTTATAAAGCATAGCTTTCAAAGGGGGGAGTTCCTCAAAGTCCCCCGATGATGCGGGGGATTTAGGGGGATTCTCAATGTACTTCACGAGCTGTGGGAATTGCTATATTTCTTTTTTTATCCTTTAAAATGGTCGGCTTTTAACCATAATTATTTAATTATTAATTATTAATTATTAATTATTCGGTAATTCCTAATGTTTCTTTTACTTGTTCTTGATAAGCTAAAATTGCCGCATCGGGTAAACAACAATCTTGTAAACTTCCTACTAAAGATTTTTGATTTAAGTTATTACCAAAAACTTCAATACCACTAAAGCGTTCTGGTCTACCTTTTAGCCATCTTGGTAAATTTAATTCTTGATATTCAGTCTCTTTTCCTAGGACAAAATCAAAGTAAAAAGCACGTCCGTCAGCAATATCAAAAATTGCTTTAGCACGCATGATTTGACCATAAGCTCCAGCGGTTAATTCTTCATACCAAAAAACATCTAAACTTGCTGGATCGATAATTTGACCCCTAGTAGGCGATCGCCAGAATTGACAGTTATTAATATTACTTTCAATAGCATATCCTTCTACAGTTTGGTTCGCCCACTGATGCCATTCACTATTTTTTGTTCCTGGTGGGATAATGGCAATACGACTGCTAGGAATGTTATCAAGCAGTGATGACATTGCATCTAGCTCTAAATAAAATCCTAATTCGATAAAAGCAACTGCACCATTAGCAAGATATTCTAGGAGTTCTGACTGTTGAGCATCAGTAATAATTTTGAGATTGGGAAAATCCGTAGCAAGGCAAGTGTGGTCAATGGGAACATTGCCCGTACCGGGGCTGAAATAAACAGCAGGATTAGCTTTGGGGATTTGTTCCCGAATAAAACTTGTTTTGCCGACTCCCGGTAGTCCAGCTACTACAGTGATTATAGGTTTTGACATTTTTCTTCCATAGCTCAACTTTTCAATGCTGATATGATACGGGAACTTGCCATCCTTGCACCCGATAGGTTTCTGGCGACAGGTCCTACTTGCAAAGCAGCTAACCCACCCATAATAAATAGTTCGCAACCAGACCACCGCAAATATTCGTCTAATACTGGCAACCCGTTCACTATTTTCACTGGGTGGGTTAGCAAGACTTCTTTTAAGATAGGTTGTTGTGTGACATCAAGTTTTGTACCTGTTGCTAACCAGATGCGATCGCATTCCCACGTCATTCCATCATCACATTTTACTTGCCAGCGATCGCCAACAAACTCAGCACTTACTATCTGACATTCCTCAAAAATAGATAACTCGTCTTGGTGTTGGTAACGGCGCAACTGAGTCATTATTGCTGGTGTCATGGAACCGCCATCTCGTGCTTGTTGAATTAACTGCCATCGTTTTTGCCAGTCAGTTTCGGCGCTAAAAGCTTTTAAATATTTTGGACCTAACCAACCGGGTTCGGCATCAAATAGTTTCTCTTTGAGCTGACGTCTGACCATCAAGGCTACGTTTGCGCCTCGTTTTAAGGCTCCCACTGCTAAGTGACCGCTCGTTAATCCCCCACCGATAATTAGCACTTTTTCCCCCCTGAGTCGCAAACCTTGCAAGTCTACTTGGTGGGAGTGACAAAGGCGTTGCTTTGGATAGGGGGTGGGAATTTTTTTCGCCCATTCTGGAAGTTGCGGTTTTCCCCCACCATTGGCTATGATTACTTGACGAGCTATGGTTGAGTTGCCATTCTCTAGTTCGACTCGAAAGTGAGGGTTTCCTCGGTAGGTTATGGGAGCAATGTTTGTCACTGATGCTTTATATACTTTGTCTTCTAACTGCCAGCGACTAACTACTTCTTGGGAAAATTCTTGAAATAGTTTTGTTCCAGGTAGGTCGTAGGGGGGGAATAGTTCGTTTGGGCGATTTTCCGCAAACCGACGCAGGGAATAGGGGTCTGGGTCTGGGTGGTGAACGGCGGGCGATCGCAAGTGGGGTATTTCTTGGGCCGCAAACTGCTGTTGCCACTGACTCATCCAAGTGGCACTGGGGTCAAATACTATTATTTTATGGCGATACTTTTTCCGTTTTTGCAACAGATGAGTTACCAATGTTAGGGCGTGGGGCCCTGCACCTACGATGGCAATGTTGGTTTGTATTGGCAAGGACATGGAATTAAAGAACAATAATTATGAGAATGATAATCATTATTATTTTTATAATATATTATAGCTGTAACGGCTCGCAAACAAGATTTTTCCTAGGTCATGCTGCGCAACAAGCAAATAATCTAAGCTTGTTTGCATATCATCTGAGGAGGCTTTTATTCCTATCATATAATTGCAAATACGTCAAATCAGTATATAGGTAACTTAGAAAAATTAGTTTATCATGGTTGAATCAATTACAGGCGATCGCCTGTCTAAGTAACGAAATCATGAGTGTTTGAGGCTTTCAAATCTCTTTAGGTAATAAACTCCCTTGGATTATTCTTCGTTTATATTATCATGGAAAAGCTGAAACTATTGAAATTCTGTTGGCTATTTCATGGAATTTTTGCCATTTTTTGTCATAGATTGATGACAAAGTTAAAAATTTTAAAATTATAAGTTGAGATTGATAATTAAAACTTTTAATCTAAATGGAGCAATAAGGGCCACATCATAACGCTAGTTTGGTGTTGGGACGGGGCTTATAAACGCTGGAATTTACTTCCAGCGACAGTCCCTCATGAATTGCGACCCACAAAAAAATCATACAGATCGCCAAAAGTTCTGCTATTAATGGTAGAGTCAAACCATGATTACTAGAGAAGCTAAAGCTAAGTTATTAAACGGCTCTAAGGCACAATATCAAGCCTTAGAACAGGCTATAACAACTGCTCAATTTATGAGAAATAAAGCAGTTAGATTATGGCGAGACGAGCCAGATGTAAATAGATCTCGTCTATCTCTGCCATGTAAAGAACTGGCGAGTGAATATCCTTTTGCCAAAAAGTTAAACTCAATGGCGCGTCAAGCATCAGTAGAGAGGGCTTGGAATTCAATCTCTAGCTTCTATTGTCGCTGTAGAGAGGGAGCCAAAAATAAAGGTTATCCTCAGTTCAAAAAGCATTCTCGTTTCCTTCGGAATGCTGCGCAAACAGTTGAGTATAAAACCTCTGGATGGAAACTATCACAAGATTGTTTAACTATCAACTTCACCGATAGTTTTCAAGCAGGTAGGTTCTCTCTATTCTGTAATTATCAAACCAGAGAGGACTTATTGAGGCTCAAAATTAACCGGGTCAGAGTTGTCAGACGAGCTGATGGTTATTATGCTCAATTCTGCTTTGATGCTCACCGCAAAGAAACAGGGAACTATACCGGGAATGTTGTAGGCATTGATTTAGGTCTGACTTATTTCTACAAAGACCAAAACAATAATGCTGCAATTTATCCCAAGTATTTAAGACAAACTCAAAAGCGAATCAAGAAACTACAGCGACAACTCTCAAAAAAGTTTGTCAAAGGTAAACCTCAATCAAAAAATTACCACAAAGCCAGAATGAGACTGGCAAAGTGCCATCTGAAAGTTACTAGACAGCGTAAAGACTGGGCAGTTAAGTTAGCCCGGTGCGTAGTCCACTCTAATGATGTGGTTGTCTACCTAGACGCGGAGCGGCGCGCCGAAGGCAGACCTCAAGATACAAAACATGGTCAAGAACCATCATTTGGCTAAGTCCATTTCTGATGCAAGTTGGTATCAACTCACTCAATGGTTAGATTATTTTGGCCATATTTGGGATAAGACAGTGATTTCTGTGGCACCGAATTATACATCCCAAGACTGTTCAAACTGTGGTCATCGAGTGAAGAAATCTCTGAGCACTAGAACTCATCAATGTCCTAAATGCAAGACAGAAATATGTCGGGATACAAATGCGGCATTAAATATTTTAAACAAAGGGATGAAGATTCTAGGTATTGAGTGGAATGAAATCAAAGGTACTGTAGACGCGGAGCGGCGCGCCGAAGGCAGGGCATTCAGGAACCTCCGAGTATTCGGGAACGCTTGAGGAGACCACCACCTCTACTGTAGATGGGCCACTTGAAATAGTAAGTGGTGTCCCTGAATCAAGAATCACTGTGTGTGAGAATCCCGCGTTGTAATTTTTAATTCAGCGCCGGGAGTATGTCAAATACCGAGGTGTTTTTGTCTATCAATGATAAAATCTCTCAAAAATAATATCTGCCTATTCATCTGAATGCATATTGCTTGGCTTGGAAAAAAATATCCTTTTTGTGGCAACGTTACCTACTCTAGAGAAATAACCAATGCTCTGTTGGATAGAGGCTATCAGGTAAGCTTCCTCCACTTTGCGACTGAAGATAGTCAACCTGACAAATGGCCAGGGTTTCACGAAGTATCTCTACCTTGCATCTATAAATCTCAGGGTTTCACCATACCTACTCTTAAATCTAGCAAAATCTTAAGTCAGGCTCTACAGAAACTTGAGCCAGATATTGTTCACGCATCTCTTACCCTCTCTCCTCTAGATTTTTTGTTGCCGGAAATTTGTGAAGAGTTGAATATTCCTTTAGTAGCAACTTTTCATGCCCAGTTCGACAGTAAACCACGGAATATTAAATCTGGAACCCAATTTTTAGCCTATCAATTCTATGCTCCTTTTCTAGCAAATTATGACCGAGTGATTATTTTTTCAGAAATACAGAAAGATTTATTCATTAAATTGGGGGTTCCGGGCAAAAAAGTGGCAGTTATTCCTAATGGGGTAGATGTGGATAAGTATTCTCCTGGAGTTTCTAGTCTAAAGACTGAGTTAAATGCTCGCCGTGTGTTTCTATATTTGGGTCGTATTTCTACAGAGAAAAATGTTGAATCTCTGCTCAAAGCTTGGAAACATTCCGATATGACTAATGATAGTTGTTTGGCGATTGTTGGAGATGGGCCATTAGTTCCTTCTTTGCAAATGTTTTATGGGGATGTTAAGGGAGTGAGTTGGTTTGGGTATGTGAGTGATGAGCAACGACGAATAGAAATTTTGCGTGGAGCTGATGTATTTATTTTACCTTCTTTAGTAGAGGGTTTGTCTTTGGCTTTATTGGAGGCAATGTCTTCTGGTTTAGCTTGTGTAGCTACAGATGCGGGTGCTGATGGTGAGGTTTTGGAAAAGGGAGCAGGCATAATTTTAAATACTCATAATGTGACTAGCCAATTACAAACTTTATTGCCTGTATTTAGGGATCATCCTGAATTAAATATTCTTTTGGGGCAAAAAGCTCGGCAAAGGGTTTTGGAGCGTTACACTCTGAGTCGAAATATTACTCAATTGGAAATGCTTTATGCTGAAGTTGTAAGAGAAAGAAATCCTTTAAGTAGTTTGATTTAAGGAAGAAGGCTTTAGTTATCTAAGAGAGAAGGAAGAAGGAAAATTTTCATCATCCGGCGCGGGAGCTTCAGTCAATGAAACGGCTATTTTTCTATTAAGTATGGGGAAGAGAAAAAATTTCATCATACGGCGCGGGAGCTTCAGCAAATGAAACAGCTATTTTTCTATCAAGTATGGAGAAGAGAAAAATTTTC
>NZ_JAAHGT010000635.1 GCF_010672385.1 Okeania sp. SIO2F4 | reverse complement strand
TCTTAAGTGAGGTCTCTCTCTTTTGTGTTTGCAGTCCCGATGCTGTTTTATACCATTCAATTAGTATCTCTTTAAGCTCACTTGAAGTTTCCTGTGTATTATCTACACCCTCTGCTGCTCCTTCAGGTCTAAAACCACCCCCTGCGAACCCAAATATATTAGGTATGGCTTTTAAACCTCCTACAACTGCTTTCATTGACAATGAAACTAACTTGATCCTCTGCACTACTGCATAATATTTTTTAATTGTAGCATCAATGACGTCTATCAATGTCTTTTCATACTCATAAAGATCGTGTTCATCTTGAGTTTGTTTTTTCGTGGTTTCTTGAATCTCAATATTTTTTTGCAGAGCTTCAATTGTTTTTTCCTGCATCAATATTGCCGAATCAAATGAACCTAAACTGTCTGCTAAGTTTTGATATTGGATATTTTCATAATTCTCCCAATACTGCAGCAAATTAGTTGACCAGTTAATTAAATCTTGCACATAACCGCGAGCGCGACTAAGTATTTCATCAAACTCATAATTCAGAGTTCTGGTTGCAGATTGCCGAGGTTCTGTCAGTGAAACTCCAGCAAGAGCTGCTTGTTGCAATACCCTGGGGTCAATAGGAGGAGCAATTAAAGGTATATTCAACGGCGTTCCATCTATTGCTAACCAATGACGTAGATTGTATAATCGTTCCTCTATTGTCTGATAGAGTTTAATTATTTCTTCGTCATAAGGATCTATAAAATCGTTGTTTGTCACTTCTCCTAAAGTTGGATCGCTCCAGTCTTCTCCTACTTGAATACTTCCTAAAGATTCTGCGCTGTCTTTAAATAAATTCTTTGCCTCCACATAATACATTTTGGCTTGACGCAGGGTTTCTGTTGTAATCTGACGATAGTAGTAATCTCCCTGTTCTATCAAGTTTTGTATGTATTGACGAATAGTAGACAGACGATAATAATAGGGAATTTCACGAGCGATCGCATCTGGGTCATTAATACCCAAACTACTAATTCCGTTTGGTTGATATGCTAGAGGATAATTTCCCCAAGGACTATCTTTGAGGGTAGGGTCGTAAATATGCTTTAACCATTTCTTAGCTAAATCAAAATTCTGGGATTGAGTGTATTTGTAAGCTACCATTAATGGAATGTAGTGGAAGATTTCCCAAGCATATATGCCATAATACCCCCATAAATCCATATATTCATTAGGTTTGGGATCGGAGATATTAGAATAAGTCTCCGTATTTTCCAGTGCATTTAAGTAATGTTGAATCCCTTCTTCTTTGTATTGTTGATGAGCTAAATCAAAGAGTTCATGAATATCGTAATATGGGTGAGCTAGTTCAACTACTTGTTGAACAGCAGTAGAGTAGAGATTTGTTGCACAGAAGGAATCTTGATCGTAAGAAAACACTAGAAAACGTTGGTCAGCTAAACTTGGATCATTTTGTGTGTAGTTTCTAACGAAGACAGATTGTTCCATAGATTGATAAAGGACTCTAAACGTAAATAGTGTTTCTTCTTCGTTACCTCTGTAGCCCTCATCACCCAAAGCCATCCACTCAGTCAAAAGTTTAACCGTAATATCAAAGTCTTTTTGGTCTTCATTTTGGTTAAACTTAATAACACCACTTTTTAGTTCTATAAAAAGAGGATAATTCTCATTAGCATCTACGTAACTACCAATTAATTGAAAATCTATCTTGTCAAAGGAATTGTTGGTAGCAGTGAATTCTATCTTAGTGAAGTTATGGCTTATGTTATTCAGACTGGTAAAGGGGATATCAGGGTCATCTACTTCATAGGTAGTATTGTTTAAATAGTACCAGGCTTCTTGACAATCAAAGTCCCATTCTAAATAGATTTCATCATTCTTGATAAGAGGATCTCTCCATTTAAACTCAATTCCAGTTAACCACTCATTAGACCATTCCCGATTATCTGGTAGTATAGAGAGCCATTCTATAGAAGAGTATGTATTCTTTCTTGGCTCTATAATTACTGGTGCAGGAGGTAGTTTACTAATTCCATAATAACCATCTGGAATTTCATATTCTATTACAGAATTATAATCTGTTTTCACAAATGTCTCTTCTTTTGATGTAATAGATGAAAATAGGTTAAGGGATTTCTTAACACCAGCATCGAAATACATAAATATCTGGTGTGATGTTTGATCGAAATAAGGTTGGTAAATTTTAAGCTTCAGGTCTTGTAGAATATTTTCTCCTTTATAAGGGCTTTGTTGCATGAAAGTAGCGATATAGCTGCCGCACTTGCTCCGCCAACGCCAAAAACTCCCTTAGTGGAGTTAACTAGATTTCTACTCTGTAGCTCTGAGGTTTACTCTGCGCGAATCATCAGGTTGAGTATGGAACATTGTATAAACAACTCCACTGCCTGATTATCAAATTTTCGTCGTCGTAACTTGCCTCCAAAGAGGGCTTTGAGCCTGAACATGGTCTCAGGAGTCTAGCCGCAGCTATATACTTTCATGCAACAAAGCCGCTGATAGCTAATAGCTGACGGCTGTTGGCTTACATATCAGGAACGGGCAAGATGCCCATTCCACAGCTTTTCCCTTCCGGAATGCTCCGCAAACAGATGCCTAATTCTATGCACAAATTTTTAGGCTGATAGCTGTTAACGTAGTTCGGACCTAGGAGGCTAGCTAATAGCTGATAGCTAGTTAATAATGATTACCTACTTTTCTATGATGTACCGCAGGCAAAACATCTGAGTCACTAACTCGACCAGTATCAACCGCAGCATAAATAATCCAATGGTCGCTTGCCTCCATTCGACTTACTACTTTGCACTCCAAATAAGCGAGGGCATCACTTAAAATCGGACTACCATTTTTAGCCGTTTGAGTATTCACTCCCGCAAAACGGTCTGCACCGGGTGGAAAGCGCTTCAAAAAATGTCGCATTAATGCTTGATAGTTGTCTTCCCGCAATACGTTTAAAACAAAGCGATCGCCTGCTTGCATTAGTGCTTCAATAGCTCGGTCTTTTGCCACTGCAATAGAAACTCCCAATGGTTGAAAGCTAGCTTGCACTACCCAAGAAGCTAACATGGCACTACTAACCTCACCTTTAGTAGCAGTAATAATATACAAACCTCCACTCAAACGACCTAAAGCTTTATCCAGGTCACTATCAAGGGATTTCATTTGCTTGATATTTTCCTTCAAACTCAAAAGTTGTCCTGCATCTGTACCTGCTTCTTCGCACAACTTGTAAGTTGATTCTGAAGGTGTTTCTTTGATTAAAATATTGGGGAATGCTTGCTTGAGACCTAATTCTTTAAGTTTATTAGCTAGAGGATACACTGATAAGTCATCCCCACCACCAGATTCAAATAAACCATAAGCTTGTTTATTGTTAGCTGCTGCCACAATAGTGTTGAGTGCAGTTTCAGCTGTGCTAGCTATAGGACCTGTGGTGGGTGGTGCTCCAATGACGATTCCTTTTGCCATTTCTACCAGTTCCCTTACCTCTTGAGGCTCGGCAGATTTTAAGTCCATCATTTCTACTGCTACCCCTGTTTTGATTATCCCGTGGGCAATAGCTTGGGAGAGGCGATCGCTATAACCATAATCAGAGGTATAAAATACTGCGACTGTTGTCTCTGCTTTGCTTTTTGCTTTACTCCACTCTTCATAACGGTTTGTTAGTTCTACTAGATTATGACGTAGTAGGGGACCGTGACCGGTGGCAATGGTATTGATTTCTCCCAGTGCTTTCATACGTTTCATAGCATTTAAGACTGAGCGAGCATTTGGGGCCATGAGACATTCATAATAGAATTTATAATCTGCTTCTATGTCACTGAGGTTTTCATCATAAGTTTTGTCTGAGCAATAGTGCATACCAAAAGCATCACAGGTAAATAGGGTTTCGGTTTTACGATCGTAGCTAAATATTGTATCAGGCCAATGCAGATTTGGAGCCGAAACGAATTCTAAAACGTGACCATTACCTAAGTCTAATTGGTCTCCATTTTTGACAATTTGCTTATTAAATGGTATGTGAGTTAAATTTTCTAAGAATTGAATTGCTACTTTTGCCCCAACTACTGTAACTTGGGGAGCTAGTTCGATAATGTCTTTGACTAAACCACTATGATCTGGTTCGGTATGACTAATAATTAGGTAATCTATTTCGGTAGGTTTGATGATACCCCACAGGGTATCTAGGTATAACTGGCGAAACTTTTCATGGGATGTATCCACCAGGGCATTTTTTTCTCCTCGAATGATAAAGGAGTTATATGTGGTACCATTCTGTAGACCAAATTCTATATCAAAGCGATCGCGGTCCCAATCCAGGGAGCGAATGGCCGTTGTATCAGGAGCAATTTTATTTGTCTCTATTGTAAGTCTATTTTTTACTCGCTCTTTTATTGCTACCATCAGAGACCTCTCTCTAAAATAATGATTTTTATTTGCTTTTTAATATTTTTACACAATTTAACTATAAGTTTTTCATAGAAAATTTTATTAGATAGTTAAAAATATCAAATTAGACTGAATTTATTTTATTTTATCAGAGATATATGTCTCAATTTGTGGTATAATAATCAAGCTTTGCTACTATCCAATGGCAGAAAGGGGAGAAACAATGAAACACCGATTAGCCACCGTTGGAGGTTTGACAACGGCTTTAGTTTTAGGGACTGCAATTCTGCCATCCCAGGGACAGACCTGTTATGGATATGGCTCTGAAAAAGCAAATTATGAAACTACAAACTTTAAGATCAATATTTGCGAAACCCGGAAAGGTGAGTATATATTCATTAGTCAACCCAAAAATGGAACTGAGCAAGATTGGCTGATCGTTGGTAATGCTATAAAAAGAGGTAGTTCTTGGGAAGCTTATGACCCAGTACAAGGGATTGAATATATTATTGGCCCAGACCAATATCGTGTAGATTCAAGAACACAGAATGCACTCACCGAGCGTGTAATTAATTACCAAGCTAAAGGAAGAATTAAGTTAAAAACTTGTTATGTACTGAGACCAAATGGATTATATATTTTTGAGACACGCAACTCGGCAAGTCGTAGAGTTGGGGTAGTAGAAAATGGTCAAAGAATAGAAGTTACGGGAAATGAAGAAATTGGTAGTGGTACCCAAAGATTTATAGAAGTGACAAATCCATATCAAGGATATATAGTTTCTAGAGATAGTAATGGAAATTATATCTCAGATTGTTCTTCAATTTAGGGAATAGGGAATAGGGAACAGGCAACAGGGAAATAAGATGGTTCAATAATGGATAATGGATAATGGATAATTGATAATTACCTCTCCCTAAAACGGATTGGATTGAATAAAAGGAAAATTTTTTCTTATTTCTCCTTGCTCATGAGAGGCTTTAAACCTTAATTATTCGGTAAAAATTACCTCACTATCTTAAAAAGTTCTGTTGCTATACAAATAATTTTGTTTACCTATAATAAACTTGTCCAAAAATCAAAAATAAAATCAATTTTTATCCATAAATTATCAATTGCTTTTCCCGATTCCCTACTCCCTACTACCTAGTCCCTCTTTTCTGAAGAAGTCTAATGAATCAATATTATGCCAAAGTGGCTAAAGGGTTAGAAACTATTGCTGCTCAAGAATTAGAAAGTTTAGGGGCTAAAAATGTCTCTCCAGAATTTACTGGGGTAAGTTTCACTGGGGATAAGACTTTACTTTATCGGGTTAATCTTTGGGCAAGAACTATTTTTAGGGTATTGGTTCCTATTGCAGAAGTCAGAAAAGAGGGACTAGGTAG
>NZ_JAAHGT010000634.1 GCF_010672385.1 Okeania sp. SIO2F4 | reverse complement strand
CGTCTTACGGCTGATTGTTTGGCCTTAAGCTTAGAGATTTTTCTATTCGCTTTTTTCCATCTACTTGATGCTTTTTGCTTACCTTTAATTGGTCGTTGCTTTCTTTTGAGTTGACGTGAAGCTTGCTGAATTTTTGGGGCCAACTCCCTGTCAAATCTAGGATTACTGATTTCGTCAAAACCATAGCCATCATAACAAGTCAAAGCTGTTTGAGTACCAAGGTCAAAAGCCACCATTGACTCATAATCTAAGGGAGATTTACTGCCAAACAACGGTAATGGTTCCGAGGTCTTGATACTAAATGAAACATACCACTCATCTTTATGAGGACGATAAACAATCGTACAAGTAGTAGGTTTTCCCCAATACTTAAATTTACCCCGCATTCTGATTCTCATTCCTAAGTCATTTAGAGTTACCCAGCCACAGTTAACTGCATACTTATGGCTACACTCAATCTGCACTTTAAAACCTTGACGACCATCTGGGTAAGTCCAACCGGAGTAATTCCTAATTGATTTAAACTTTGGGCGTTTCCTGATTCCTCTAAAAAAAGCATTATAAGCATTATCAACACGCTTAACTGTTGCCTGTAGCGCAGTCAGATTGAGTTGCTGGTAATCTGGCCACTGCTTCCTAAAACCAGGCAATGCGTTTTGTTGAGTAAAGTAATCTACACTTCTTCGCGTTTTTCTCCACTCAAAACGTCTATGAGCGATACAAGCGTTATACAAAAGTTGGTGTAGCTTTCGGGCTAAAAATAGTTTCTCTTTCTGTACCTTTGTCGGATACAGTCGAAAAGTCAATCTTCTATTAGCCATACAAGCTGTCACCTCTTTTTATCTTTGAGTCGCTAAAATTATATTAACATATCAGCATCAAAAGTTAACTCTTAAGTAGAAATTATGGAGAAACAATTTAATAAAGGCGCTCATGTAGTTTATGATATTCACTTGCATATATGCTTCGTGACTAAATATAGAAAAAAAGTACTGACTACAAACATGATTAAAGATATGAGGGAAATCATAGAAAAAGTTTTAACTGCTAAACGCTGTTCCTTAGAAGAGTTTGAAGGTGAGCCAGACCATGTACACATATTGATTCAGCTACATCCAGACAATAATATTTCCCAGTTAATATCATCTCTAAAGTCTGCTACCAGCAGAATTATTAGACGAAAATATGCTCAAGAAATCAACCAATTTTACTGGGGAAAAGCGCTGGTTATGGCATGACTCAAAATGTATAGTTTCCTGTGGTGGCGCACCCTTGGAAATAGTCAATAGATAAATCAAAAATCAGTCGGGAGGTAGACAAACATCTTGATCGAAGCGGATCAACATTTATTTATGTAAGGGGGTGCTGGTTTCCCCACCCTGTGGAGGAGTGGGGAAACCAGCACCCCCGATGCCTTCCCCCTTATGGTTGTTATGCGGCAGAAAATTCAAGAGGTGACCAAGGTCCAAGGTGTGGCCTGCTCGATTAGCAGCGATCGCTCCCTCTTAAGTAGATATAGCAGTCGAAGCAAAGGAGGCGGACAGATAAAAAGCTGAAAACTCAGACAACGCTAGATTTTTCCTTCTTCCTCTCTTGGTGCGCATTTCCTCTCTTGGTCGATTGGATATGGCGTACTTCGGAGCGGCTCTGCACTCTTCGGGAGACCCGCTCTTGACAGAGCCGCTGCCTCTTACAGAGGAGATGCTGCCGCTGACGCAGGGTTGCACCGTTTCTTTCTTCTTTCTTCTGCTATATCTTCAGAGATATAATACCATTTTGATAAATGTTTGCTACAAATGACTAGAGGATTTTTGTTTGAGTCAGGAGTCAGGAGTCAGGAGTCGCATGGGAATGCCTTGAATACCATGTTTTAGCTCGGAAATTATCTTTTTTGTCAAAGGTAAATCTTCTGAAAAATATTTTTATCCCCCTTACTATTCGTAATATTCTTTTTTCAAATTTGTATAATACCAAATTCAAAAAGCAAGGCTACTCACCTTACCTCCTAACTACTGACTACTCTCCTAAGTAGCTCAAGTTTATGAAATTGGTATAAATATTTGTTTTTTGGGCCTGTATTACCTTTGGCAGTTCCCGACCTAAAATTCTCAAAGGGATGATTTCTAGGCAGCAGACTTTCGATTTGTCTGTTGCGACTGTGCGACTGAATCACTTATCATGCAACGATAAAAATGTCAAGTTATAACTTCCAAAAATTAAGGACAAGGATCCTCATCAACTGCTGAAGCCTGATTTCTATCTAAAATAGATCGGGTTTATGGATTTCAGTGATTTATTCATAAACAGCCATTGGCAAAGTCGGAATTTTTGAAAAAAATTTCTTCGCTCCCTAAGAACTTTAATGGTACAATTAAAGTTGCGATCCTAAAGCATCGTAATATCTTAAAGCTAAACTATTAGCTAATAGGTTGAATAATTGAGCATTAAGTTAACAAACTAATAAGATTATTAGAAATATATATTTCGTAGGAAAAGCTTCCCCAGCTATCATCCATCCATAACTTGGGAAAATTACCTCTAGTTAGGAATATTTGATAGTGAGGTTCAAAACCTTCAATATAACTTTGAGGTTTAGTTGAGGAGAATAGGACAAAATTATGCGAATATTACAAATAGTACCATCTATTTCTCTTGTTTATGGCGGTCCGAGTCAAATGGTTATAGGACTTTCTACTGCTCTTGCTGCTCAAAATATAGATGTTACTATTCTCACTACAGATTCTAATGGGGATGCTGGTCAGCCACCTTTGGATGTTCCTCTTGATAGACCTGTTAGACAAAATGGTTATCAAATTCGTTATTTTCGTTGCTCTCCATTCCGTCGTTATAAGTTTTCTCTACAGTTATTACAATGGTTAAATCAACACGCTGCTGATTTTGATTTGGCTCATATTCATGCTCTTTTTTCACCAGTAACTACTATAGCTGCGACTGTTGCTAGAGCTAATAATTTACCCTATATTTTAAGACCTTTAGGAACTTTAGATCCTGCTGATTTACGCAAGAAAAAACAACTCAAAAAAGTTTATGTTTCTTTGTTAGAAAAGCGGAACATTGCTCGTGCTGCTGGGCTTCATTTTACCACTACACAAGAGGCGAAAATTTCTGAAAGATTTGGTTTATCTACAAAAGATTTAGTAATTCCTTTAGGTGTTAATCCTCCAGAGAATATTCAGAATGAAAATTTGGCTAATTATCTCCAATCTCAAGGGATAGAGGTTAAACATCCTATGATTTTGTTTATGTCTCGCATTGAACCAAAAAAAGGGCTAGATTTATTATTACCTGCTTTAGAACAGTTATTGGCACAAGATATTTATTTTCAATTTATCTTAGCAGGTGCTAACCCTCAAGATCCTGGTTATGAAGAAAAAATTCGGTCAAAAATACAGAATTCACCTCTTGCTAAATTTACAAAAATAACGGGGTTTGTAACAGGGGAAATAAAGACAAGTTTATTACAAATTGCTGACTTATTTGTACTACCTTCTTATTATGAGAATTTTGGCATTGCAGTAGCAGAGGCAATGGTAGCAGGTACCCCAGTAGTTATTTCCGATCAGGTTCATATTTGTCAAGATGTGGCAACTGCACAAGCAGGTTGGGTTGGTGGTTGTAAAATAGAAGATATGGTTACTTTAATTAAGTCAGCTTTGCAGAATGAAGCAGAAAGGAAACGCCGGGGTTTGAATGCTAAAGAGTTAGCTAAAAATAGTTATAGTTGGCAGGCGATCGCCACACAAACTATTCAAGCTTACGAAAAAATTATTGCCTCTAAATAGGTTAATCAAATGATTAAAATTCAGAGTAAATACCGTTCGAGTACCTTTAAGTTATCTAGTATATCTATATGTTGATAATTTTCTGATAAAACTACATTTTATCTACTTTTCAGGATTTTGATTAATTCTATACTTTTTAGATTTCTTTTTAGTAACTTGATGGATTTCTGATTTGGTTTGAAAAATTGCTGAAGCTGTTTCTGTAGAGATTTCCAAGACCTGATACAAACGAGTTAAAAACGTTTGTTCTTTACCAGATAAAACCCCATCTACTAAAATTATGTCAGTAGCTAGCATAAAAGCTGTTTCTTTATACTCCGGATGTAGTGAATCATTCGCTGTAGCTACTAAATTATTAATTCCTTTTTCGCTGAGTGTATTTAACAACCTATTGAGCATATTTGTAATCTGTTTTTCTGAATAGCCTTTAAACATTTCCATTTGAGACAAAAGCACTATAACTCGTTCTGTTTCTTGTTCTAAAAGATAACCATCTGAAGCAATAGCAGATACTGCAATAGCAGCTATTGCTTCAGTTTGCGAGAATGCAACTCGATGTGCATTGTAAGCTTCAAATACCTTATTTAATAAACTCATTTTAGGCATTGTCTCCTAATTTATTATTTGTTGATTTTTGTACTATTTTATCTTGAATAACAGCTTTATACAGCTTATCGTTTCTATCACAGGATTATTTTTTTGTCAACACTACCTTTTGTCCATAGTAGATTTATAGAAAATTTATAAAATTAATATTAAGAATATGGAATTTGTACTGAAATTGTGAATAAAAAACTAAATAGGGTTGGCTGATTAAATATCAAAGCATTGACGGATAAAGGTTTTAGCAATTTTAGGTCTGGAAAAAGTACCAGCTTTTCGGTTGATAGAGCCGAAAAAGTGAGCATTTTGGGGTAACTATGGCAGAAAAATTAAGGGACTATTCTTCTGAACTAACTACTCTATAACTTCGATTTCTCCTGAGGACTGAGGACTCCCCCTTACTAAAAGACTTCCATAAGCAAACCCTAAATATTTTATGGAGGGTTAAGCAAAATACTTGTAGTAAAGGTATTTCTATGGTCATATTACTCCCTCTAGAATTACCAGGCGAAAAAGTATTTAAGACGTTTCGCTGTTGACCATTGGTATAGATTTATCAAGCAAAGATTAGATTGGACATTACCTACACTCAGTACACCCCATCAATGTGAAAGATGGAGTGATTTAATGCCATTACGTTCCTTGGCAACTATGGGTATCTAGAGATATAGTTGAAGAACACCACCTTCGTAGGCATTTGCCTCAGAAAAATTTAAGCCCTGGAAGGGTGGCACAATCAATGTTCGGACTTTTAGTCGAGATTGGAACCCCTGCTAAAACTCCCAAACCCAGTGGATTTTCCACTGGTGGGAAAACAGGTAAACTCAGAAGTAAAAGAACCCGTTATCCTGTCGTGAAAAAACGAAAAAGTCCCATAAAAAAAGCCAAAAATCTGAAAATTTAGACTCAATTTTTGGTTAATTTACTTTCTTTTTTCACCCAAAACAATCTTGGGAAATTTTGTCCTAGTCTAAACTCCAGAATATAGCTGAGAAACACTAATAAAATTTTGAATAAGAAATTGTTTGTCAAGTAATACTAAATCTGATTACTATAGACCACATATCTTAGTTGACAAAAGCTTGATATATTATAGATTGTAGTTAAATTATTTGTGGTAAGCCCTAAACTGGATTTGGTATAAATATTAAAGCTTGAATACAGCTTGGAGTTGCATGACTAACTAATAGCAAAGGTAGGGGTTCTTTAATCTTACGGATAAAGAATATTACAACTGGAATGATGTTAAAGGCGAAACGGTCGAGAACAAAGATCTGACGCAAGCGGGTCGAAACTGGGCTGTGACCATCAAATATGATTTTTGATTTGTAGGATGTTACTCATCACCCAAGGGCACCATCAGTGCCCTTTTTTCGTAAGT
>NZ_JAAHGT010000633.1 GCF_010672385.1 Okeania sp. SIO2F4 | reverse complement strand
GCTAGCCAGACGAACAATCTCTTCTCGATAAATTTCCCTATTATCTATAGTTTGATTTGGGTGATTGCTAATTTCTTTTAAATCTGCTATAACTTCTGCTGCTGACTGATAACGTTCCCGATAATCATAGCGCACCATCTTATCTAAAATATCTGCTAAAGCTGTAGAACAATTTGTTAGGTGTCGCCAAAATATTTCTCTTTTATTACCATTTTCCTGATTTTTTAGTTTAGATAATTCACTACTAGGTAATCCTGTAATTGCCTGAATTCCCATCATTCCTAAAGCATAAATATCACTATTTAATTGTGGATTATATTCAAATTGTTCAATTGGCATATATTCCATCGTACCAATCCTTGCTGTTTTATTTTGTTGAGCAATATTAATTTCTTTAACAGCTCCAAAATCAATTAAAACTAATTTATGGTCTGATTTTCTTCTAATTAAATTAGCCGGTTTAATATCTCGATGAATCACATTATTTTCATGCACAAATCCTAAAATTTCTAATACTTCTCTGATAATTCTAATTATTTGGATTTCAGATAGAGCTTTACCTGGTAATATTTCATTATCTAGAGATTGACCAGGAATAAAAGACTGAACTAAATAAAATTCTTGATTTTCTTCAAAGTAAGCAAGGAGTTTAGGAATTTGATTGTGTTGAGATAGCTTTTCTAGTATTTTTGCTTCTTGCTGAAATCTACGGCGAATGATTTCCAGAAATCTTTGGTCATAAGTATTTGGTTGTAAATGCTTAACAAAACATTGTGCTTCTCCAGGACGACGAATATCTTGGGCTAGATAAGTATGGCCAAATTCTCCTGATTCAATAATTTTAATAATTTTATAGCGTCCATCTAAAATATTTTTAATCATCTTGGTAGAGCCTTTTTTTTAATCGATCAAACCTTGCTCTTAAAGGCAGAGTTTTAATTAAGTAGTTGGGCGTAAATAAATTGACAGCCTTAGGTAAGGTATGAGGTAGGAGATTTGAGGATGAACTGTTCCCTGTTCCGTGTCTCTCCTAATTTTCTAATTAATTTTAGCAACCTATCTTATGCCATAAAACAATTTACTTACCTTTGTCATCTAAGATTGTTAAAATAGCAAAAAATCAAGATGAAAAAAATTAGTAGTGTCTCTATAGGAAAGTTAAAATTTAAAAGTCAAAAGTATTAGATTTGCAAGACTATGAGTATTTTGTTAGTAGTAGATTATTTGAGCCAAGCTACAGTATATATATTTTTAAAATTATTTTCTAAAATAAAATAGTTTTAAGCCTTAATATTGCTCTATGAATAGGCAAAAAGTAAAATTTTTAAAGTGTCTTTAATTAATCCCTCACTAGATGAATTCAAGGTTTTAGGTAAGCATTTAACAGTCAGCTATTAGCCATTAGCTTAAATAGTTGATATTCATTAAGTGTATTAGACATAGGCGTGAAAAAGATATAGACTTTTTGCATCTAGTAGGGAACACTTAACTGGGAATAGGGAACAGAGAATAGATTTTCACAGCCAAAGCAGTACGAAAAATGATTTCGGAGAGTGACTTTGACAACTCTAGCTTATGTTAAATAAAGAGGAAGTTTATTTTATGGAGATATCTATTAGGTAGTAGGTCTTAGGAAAAATACTAATAAACTATAGCAATTCCCAAAAAGCGTGAGGTACAAAATTCGTAATTTTTAGGGAGTAGGGAGTAGGGAGTAGAAAAACAACTGTACCTAATTAGCTTAATAAACGGTATATTCATTTTTCTCTAACCCTGATTTCCTATTACTATTTACGCAGCATTCTACAGAAAAAGCTGACTTCTAATAGTTTAATTATTAGAGTTTTAGATTCATATTGATAAAGTAAAAATTAAATAAAAATAATTTCAATCAAGAAAATTTCCTGATTCAAACACGGAAAGTTAGAAGTCTAAGAAACAGTTTATTAAATGAAAGTTAAATCCTTATTTAGGATGAGTTTGGGCTGTTACCGACATAAAAATGCGCGAATATGAACTCTCGATCCCCCTAGGTGAAAGCTGTCCGCCGTCATCCACCGGGATTGAGTATTCTGAGTGTCTTAATATTTGTTTGAACAGTCTCTAACAATAACCCTTAATAATTAGTTTCGGGGAATTTGTTACTCCAGAACATAAATTTATTCTGGTCAAAAGTGTAATACGGAAGTCTAAATAATGATTTAGGCCACCAAACACAAAAGCCAAATTTCAGTAGTGCTATCATAGATAGAAAGATAGCTAAAATCAGGTATAGGGAGTTAAGTGGATGAGTCACGAAATAATAGCAATCAATAGACCTGTTAGACCAAAAAAGCCAATTGAACCTAATTCTGCTAAGGAGACACTGCGCGAAAAAACTGAGTCCAAACAAGAAAAACCTACTCCAGTAAAAAACTTCTCATCAAGAACAGAAGGTACAAATCAACCAAGAAAACCAGAAAGACCAAGAAAACCAGGTAAACCAAAGTTAAAAGAATCTATTCAAGAAGCGACCAATGCTAGCGGAAAAATTTTTAGTTCGGGAGATAAAATTTTAGTATCAGCACCATGGTGCAGTCTGGTAGAAGCTGAAATTACAGGTTTTTATAAGAGTCCTGAAGGTTCAATCTGGGCAATTTTTCTTCCCCAAAAATCTTTACCTAACTGGAAATGGGAAAAAGGTTGTATCCGGGCAGAATTATTAAAACAACCATAATTAAGCTAATAATAGTAATATTAAATTCAGGATGATCGGCATCTACAAATCACAACAAATATTTGAAAATTATTGTTGAGTTTTTTCAGGATGTATAACTGGGAGGGCAGTAATTTCAGTTATCAGTTATCAGTTATCAGTTATCAGTTATCAGTTATCAGTAACTCTGGCTGAAGTATGAGGCTTGAGACCTTATTTATTGTCAAAATTAACTGGTATCAGACTGAACTATCCCTCCCAAAAATATATCAAATCAACCAATTTATCAAAGTGCTGAAACTGCTATTTTTCCTGAAGCAAATTCTTGATAAAATAGGAAAACAAAATTTTCTTGTTGTTTAGTTTCGATTGTATGTTGTCTGGTTTGTCTGACCGTAGCGATCGCCTCAACTGCTGAATAACCTAAAGCTACTAAACAACAAGCGGCAACTGTTCCGGTACGTCCCAATCCAGCTTTACAATGAATTACTACTGTTTTTCCTTCTGTTACTACTTTCAGAATATTATTAATCAGATTAATAAATTCATCTATTGAGGTAGGAACACTTCGATCTTTAATTGGAAATCTTATACTTTTTATTCCTTGTGCTTCTGCTATTTTTCCTAGGTTAGAAATTTGTATGTCTTCTAATTCATGTTCTTCTAGAAGTGTTATTAGTATATGTGTTTCATAGTCTAAACGTAGTCTTAATAAGTCTTTATTTAAATCCCGATCCCAATCCAAGTGCATCCCGAAATTTTTCTTACCTGGAGCCAACGTCATACCAATTTTACCCTTTAATTTTACTACTTCTGGTGTTAAAAAATCGACATTGATAGGGTCATTGTCAGAATTTTTGAGTTGTTTAATCATATTTAGATTAGCTACAAATAAGGATAATAATAATATTGATGCCTTTGTTTTAGCAAAGGCATTTTGAATAGTCAATATAATGGGGAAATATTTCAGGCGATCGCTCCCCAGGTTGAGAGTTATATATTACTAATTTTATAGATAACTTCAATTTGTATCACTCATAATTTTGATATGGGAGTCATATTTACCAATGGATAATGGATAATTGATAATTGATAATTAATCCCCAGAGGTTTAAAGCTTCTCCTTTTCCATGGATAATTGATAATTATAGATATAGCAATCCTAAATAGATAGTAACAATTCAAAAATTAGAAATAAACTCTGAAACTATTGCCCATTTGCTATTGCCTATGCCCTAATTACCAAAAGGTGACAACATTTTTGATACGAATAAAATAGGATTGGTATAGTTTTCATTATCCATTATCAATAATGATTACTGTAGCGAAAATTAAATTTGATAAATTTTACAAGTCATATAATTTTTTAAACCAGTTAATAAATATTTGAACTTGGGGATGTTTTGGATTTAAAATTTTTTCCATCACAGCATTATGTAATTGGCGACCGGCAGGATTTGGCCAAGCTAACCATGTATGAATATTCACTTTATTAGTATTATTTTCGATTTTCTATAAATGGCGCACCTTGATTTTTAGCTTTCATAACAACTGTTTGTGCATAATTCCAAAGTTCATTTTCCTCAAGAATAATATAAGTCAGAAATGTTTCTAGCATCCCACGCATTGGTGGTGGTGCTCGCGTAATGGTAAAGGAAGCACCAGGAGTGTGGGGAGTGTCGGAGATGGGGAGTGTCGGAGATGGGGAGTGTCGGAGAAATTAAAAAATATATATCCTCACCATTACCATGCAGGACTATCCACGCATTTTATTATCTGGCATCATCCACACTCCAAATTTAACACCAGAATTAGTGTTATGAATTAGACCTGTTTCTGGCAAATTTTCAGGAAAATTACGAATACTTGGTAAACAAACATTCCTAATAGTTTACCATGTATTTTCTGGTTCGTTATCTGCATCAACTATTAAACCTAATGCAGAAAGCCTAGATGCTTTTAACTCTGTAGAAATTAAATTTTTATCATTTTTATTTTGTCAGTTTTTTATCCCATCAAAAGAGTCAATACATACAACTGGATTTTTATTTTCGTCTTCCCAAGAAATATCATTAGCTTCTATCAAATATGGAATAACTCTTTTATCCTCAGCACCCTCGACCAATAGTTTATTTTTAGGAGGTAATTTTCTTCTTTTTGTCGCCATTACTATCGCACCTCTATGTCACGTTTTGCAGCAATAACAATTTCAGGTTCTGTGAAAAATACAGAATTATTTTTATCAGCTTCTATTCTGTGAATTGCCATTTATTCACTTTCTCAACCTTCACTTTTAATCACATCAGCAAGACTACTCCAACAATCACTATTATGAGTCGTAGCAAATACTTGAACATCTAATTTTTTCGCCGTTTTCCAAATAAGTTTCCACATATCAGACATTGTAGAAAAATGTAAACCAGTATCAATTTCATCTACAAGTAATACTCCACCTTCAGCAGAAACAAGAGCGATCGCTAATGCTAAAATTCGCCATATTCCTTCTCCCATACTGCCAATGGGTATGGGTTGTTTTTGGTCAGAAACTTTGACTCTAAACCCACCTCTTGCTCCTACAATTCTAGTATTTAAAATTCTACTATTAGAACCGTATTTTTCAGGGCCAATTGAAGCAATACGTTCAATTTTAGGTTCAATAATTTGAAGTGCTTCTAGAGTCAATGTTTCCTCTGGTGTTAAGACAATTTCATCAAATAATTGAGTAATTTCGTCAATATCTAAAGATAATGGTGTAATAAATTGGGATTTTGTAACTGCTTCTGTAGCTATTGTAGATGACCTTAACAGACGAACATCCATACCTCCATCAGATGATAATCTGCGTCTTATGCTAACTTCTTTTTTTTTCCAATCAAGCAGAAAAACAATATCTTCTAATTCATCTATTTCATCACTAATTTATTCTGAATTATCAAATAAATCTTTTTGTTCATCTAATTGATTCGGTGAATCTCCTTGTATTGAAGCAATTAGGTTTTCCTGAGATTTTTCATTAGTTCCTACTATAGAAAATTCGCTTCCTACTGAAATTTCACGCCCATAAAAAAGATGGCGAATATCTAGTTGTTTATTAA
>NZ_JAAHGT010000632.1 GCF_010672385.1 Okeania sp. SIO2F4 | reverse complement strand
TCAGTTTGAAGCTGGTCTGGCACAACCTTATGAAGCAGTTCAACCTATCTTAAACTTACATACATTAATTGGTTGGTCTCTCTCAGGAATCATCGCTGCTCTCACTGGTTGGCGTTATGTGATTCGCTCTAACAATACAGAAAAATTGCCGATGCCATATCTGGGATTAGGATTTTTGCTAGTAGTTGTAGTTTGCTTTCAAGTCTATCTTGGAGATGAACTAGTTTGGGTGTATGGATTACACACAGTCCCAGTAGTGGAAGCAATAAAGGAGGGAATTTTACAATGAACCCGGAATTAATAGATAGTTTGAGTGCGCAAGTTGGGGCGAATGGTCTTCCCTACGCCATCCCTATTCATCCGAATTTAGTTCATCTGACCCTAGGTCTATTTATTATGGGGATTGCTTTTGATATTGTTGGCATATTATTCCCTCTACAAAAACCATTCCTGAAAATTTTAGCGATATCCGCTACTCGTTCCAACTTTTTTGATGTAGGTTGGTACAATATGCTAGCTTCATCAATTATTACATTTTTCACTGTAGCAGCAGGATTTTATGAAATTATGTTGGCAACACCATCTCCCGAACTCAAAAGTGTCTGGGGGTTAGGAGCAATGGATACGATGGTATGGCATGGGGTTGGTGGCGTGTTACTATTAGCGATGATTGTGGGAATGACGATTTGGAGAGGATTTCAACGTTATATCTGGTCTGAGGATAAACTTCTACAAGTGCAATGGAGTTATTTAGCAGTTGGTTTATTCATCATGTTTATTATGTACGTTCATGGTACTTTGGGCGCACAGTTAGCTGCAGAATTTGGAGTACACAATACTGCTGATGCTTTGCTAGAATTAGGTAAAGACCCTAATGTTGTCCTGAAATAATTTTAGTAATATCATGTCCGGATGAACAGTTATAAATAATTAGGGAGGAGTCAGGAGGTGGGGACGTTGCATGCAACGTCCGTACGGAGTCAGGAGGGAGTTTGAAGGTATTATAAGGAGAAATTTTTTGATCGCTAATTAAGCGGACATGATATAAGTTCCTTCTGTTCCCTATTCCTTGTTCCCTATTCCCTATTCCCTATTCCCTATTCCCTATTCCCTATCTCAATATTGATATGAAAATCCGCACTATTTTAACCTTGGGAGCGATCGCTCTGGTTTTAGCTGCTGTTAGTTATTGGATCGGGCAACTATCTTACTCATGGTTGCCAGTTCAAGCTGCAGCAGAATCTATATTAATTGATGAGTTATTTAGTTTTCTGGTAACTCTTGGTAGTTTCATATTTTTAGGCGTAACTGGAACTATAATGTATTCGGTTATTTTCCAACGCGCTGCCAAATATGACTATAGCGACGGACCCCACATTGAAGGTAATGTTACCTTAGAAGTTGTTTGGACAGCAATACCAATTTTTCTAGTATTTTGGATTGCTGCTTACAGCTACAATGTATATGAAAAAATGGCAATTCAGGGACCGATGGAATTAGTGCATTTGCATACACCATTAGAAATGGAATCAGCTTATGCAGATCCACTGGAACCTGTTACTGAACCTGTTGAAGAAATCCAAGTCTATGCCAAACAGTGGTCTTGGGTATTTCGCTATCCAGAAAATGGGGTGACTAGCACTGAACTGCATTTACCTGTAAATCGGCGCGTGCGGGTAGCATTAAATTCAGAAGATGTGCTGCATGGATTTTATATTCCTGCGTTTCGACTGAAGCAGGATATTATTCCTAAGCACCCAATAGATTTTGAATTTACTCCCATCAGGGTTGGCAAATATAGTCTGACTGATTCTCAATATAGTGGTACTTATTTTGCCACAATGGCAGCAGATGTAGTTGTTGAATCTCCGCAAGATTACAAAAATTGGTTAGCAAAAGCAGCAAATACCAAACTATCTCCAGCAAAAAATCAGGCACAGACTGAATATATTCAAAAATTAGAAGCTCCAGTAAAACCAGGTTGGCCTTCAGTTATACCTGCTGCACCTCCTATTGTTAATTATCATAAGAGTTAGGGAGTAGGGAGTAGGGAGTAGGGAGCTAGAATATAAATGTCAATGGTACAGTTGTGAGTTAGTAGTAGTTGACAGATTTTTTCCATCATCAAAAACTTGCTCGAATTGTGGTCATGTTCAAGATATGCCGTTAAATGTGAGAACTTATGACTGCCCCGATTGTGGGATATCTATAGACCGCGTATGAGATGCAAGTATTAATTTAAGAAATGCGGTCGGCTTGACTGTGAATGCCTGTGGATGAGTAACCGCCGACGGCCTTAGGGACGTTGCATGCAACGTCCGTACAGCAGGAAGTAAACCTCAAATTGTCACGTTATGTGACGCTTTGTATCAGTTTTATAGAGCAGTTTATGTAGGTTGGGTTGAGGAACCGTAGCTTGCTTCCCGCAGGGTAATCCAACATTAGATTTGTCACTAATATAGATGGAAAAAATCTATAAAACCTAGACAGAATAATTATTTCAATTATTGCAGAGGTTTTCCAGATTTTTTTTGACGTTAAACACGACAAGTCTATTAGACATCTCCAACAAGAAAAAATAAAATAAATTATTTCCCCCTATTCCCTATTTTCTGGAGAAGTATATTATGTATGAGCTTTGTTGGGTTGCGCTATCGCTTAACCCAACCTACAACTATTACAACTACAGCAGTTTTTAATCAAAGGAAAAAAAAATTCTATGAAAGAAATAACAATCGAAGGCGTCAGTGATGCCATAGAAAAACCAGAACACGAACAACCGCCCAACTGGCGACGATACTTCAGTTTCAGCACCGACCATAAAGTTATCGGTATCCAATACCTAGTCACTTCTTTTATATTCTTTCTAGTCGGTGGAATATTCGCAATGGTGATTCGGGGAGAATTAATGACACCAGAATCAGACCTTGTAGACCGCACCATTTACAACGGAATGTTCACAATGCACGGCACAGTCATGCTCTTTTTGTGGACGTTCCCATCTTTAGTTGGTCTGGCAAACTATCTCGTACCCATAATGATCGGAGCGCGAGACATGGCATTCCCTCGTTTGAATGCTGCTGCCTTCTGGATGGTGCCAGTCGTAGGCATTCTAATGATGGGTAGTTTCTTTGCTCCTGGTGGACCTGCTCAAGCAGGTTGGTGGTCATATCCTCCTGTAAGTATCCAAAATCCTACGGGTAGCGTAATTAACGGTCAGGTAATATGGATTCTTGCTGTTGCTATTTCCGGGGTTTCCTCAATTATGGGAGCAGTTAACTTTGTGACGACTATTGTGAGAATGCGATCGCCAGGGATGACTTATTTCCGAATGCCAGCTTTTGTTTGGACGGTATTTGCAGCTCAAATTATTCAATTATTCGGACTGCCAGCACTAACAGCAGGTGCGGTGATGTTGTTATTTGACATTACAATAGGAACGGGATTTTTTAATCCTGCTAACGGAGGCAACCCAGTTTTATTCCAACACTTTTTCTGGTTTTATTCCCACCCTGCGGTTTACGTTATTATCCTACCTATTTTTGGTATTTTTTCGGAAATCTTCCCAGTATACAGTCGCAAACCATTATTTGGTTACAAAGTGGTAGTAATTTCATCCATGATTATTGCTGGAGTCAGTGGTTTGGTTTGGGTACACCATATGTATGCGAGTGGTACACCTCCCTGGATGCGGATGGTTTTCATGTTGTCAACCATGTGCGTTTCTGTACCAACTGGTATTAAAGTATTTGCCTGGGTAGCGACTATTTGGGGAGGGAAAATTCGCCTGAATACTCCCATGTTATTTTCCTTGGGTGGGTTAGTAATGTTTGTATTTGCTGGTATTACTGGCATTATGCTTTCTGCTGTTCCCGTAGATATTCACGTTAACAATACCTATTTTGTGGTTGGTCATTTTCATTATGTTCTCTATGGCACCGTGACCATGGGAATGTATTCTGCCATTTACCATTGGTTCCCCAAGATGACTGGGAAAATGTATTATGAAGGTTTAGGACAATTACATTTTTGGTTGTCATTCATCGGTACTAATCTCAACTTTTTACCAATGCACCCGTTAGGTTTACAAGGAATGTTGCGCCGAGTTTCTTCTTATGCACCCGAATATGAATTCTGGAATTTGGTAGCGAGTCTGGGAGCATTTTTGTTGGGAATGTCTACTTTGCCCTTCATTTTAAATATGGTTAGTTCCTGGATACAAGGTAAACAAGCACCTGCTAACCCTTGGCGAGCAATAGGTTTAGAATGGATGATTTCTTCTCCACCAGATGTAGAGAATTTTGAGGAACTTCCTATAATTATTTCTGAACCTTATGGTTATGGTAAGTCGGAACCTTTGACCTCTAACGATCCAAATGTTCATAGTGCAGAAGTTCCCCAACCTGTGAATTAGATTATTGTAGGGGTTTGGTCTCCAAACCCTCCATCGTTAATAGCAGTAGGTTGGGTTAAGCGTATCTCGCAACCCAACAAAATAAAATATCTGTCTGTAATATGTGTCTGTTGGGTTTCGTACCTCAACCCAACCTACGACTAATAGTCATACATAGTTAACAGTTATCAGGAGTAGTAGCGTGTCTAGGCTAAATTTGTGGGTAGAAAACCTAACCCCCCAACCCCCTTCCCTAGTAGGGAAGGGGGAGAAGACTTCGCCCCTCTCCTTGCAGGAGAGGGGTTGGGGGAGAGGTCTTCATTGACTCGCTTTTTACCCATATTTTAAAGCTAGACGTCCTAGTAGGTTCGGTTAAGCGTATCTCGCAACCCAACAAAAATATCTGTCTGTAATATAGCAGTAGTCAGTGCGGTTACGGCATTCTCGCTCCTCTCAAATTTAGTCACAGTAAGAATTTAACTTCTAACTTCTAACTTCTAACTTCTAACTTCTGACTTCTGACTTCAACTGGTTGGGTTTCGTACCTCAACCCAACCTACGCTAACTAGAAGTGATATAAATTAAAGGATAATTTTAATATGGATAGTGTAGTCAATTCAGAACAAGTGCAGGAACCTTTGCACTCAGCAGTTGCCGAACATACTCACGACGAAGAAGGGAATAGTATGTTTGGGTTTATCGTTTTCCTACTTTCGGAAAGCATCATTTTCCTCAGTTTCTTTGCTGGATATATTATTTACAAAACCACAGCTACCGACTGGTTACCAGAAGGTGTTTCTGGTTTGGAAGTTAGAGAACCTGCTATTAATACAGTGATTTTGGTTTCCAGTAGTTTTGTTATCTATTTCGCAGAAAAAGCTTTAGAACGTCACGACCTCAAATGGTTTCGCATATTTCTGTTTGCCACAATGGCAATGGGAACCTATTTTGTAGTAGGTCAAGGAATTGAATGGAATAGTTTAGAGTTTGGTTTCACCACAGGAGTATTCGGTGGAACTTTCTATTTGTTGACAGGTTTTCACGGTCTGCACGTTATCACAGGTATTTTGTTACAAGGAATTATGTTAGGTCGTTCTTTTATTCCTGGCAACTATGACAACGGTCACTTTGGTATTAATGCTACTTCTTTATTTTGGCATTTCGTTGACGTAATTTGGATTATTTTGTTTATCCTTATCTATATTTGGCAGTGAAATAATTAAGAATTCAGGAGTCAGGAGTCAGGAGTCAGAATAAATTTGTTTGTCTAAAAGAAAACATAATTCGGAGCCAAAACGGGAGCAAGATGCTCCCACTACCCAAAAATTGAATATTAATGACTCCTAATATGATGTGATGTCTGGATAAACATTAACTATAAAGTCATTGCGACGGTCA
>NZ_JAAHGT010000631.1 GCF_010672385.1 Okeania sp. SIO2F4 | reverse complement strand
ATGGCTTGGAGGTACAAAGGTTCTGCTTCCGAGTATTTCCCTTGAGATTCATATAATCCTGCTAGGTTGTTGAGGTGGTTGGCAAGGGAGGGATGATTTTCGGGTAGGGCAATTTTGTCGATTTCGATGGCTTGGAGGTACAAAGGTTCTGCTTCCGAATATTTCCCTTGAGAATGATATAATAAAGCTAGGTTGTTAAGGTCAATGGCAAGAGAGGGATGATTTTCAGGTAGGGCAATTTTGTCGATTTCGATAGCTTGGCGGTACAAAGGTTCTGCTTCCGAGTATTTCCCTTGAGATTCATATAATCCTGCTAGGTTATTGAGGTGGTTGGCAAGGAAGGGATGATTTTTGGGTAGGGCAATTTTGTCGATTTCGATGGCTTGGAGGTACAAAGGTTCTGCTTCCGAGTATTTCCCTTGAGATTTATATAATAAAGCTAGGTTGTTTACACTGGAGGCAAGATAAGGATGATTTTCGGGTAGAGCAACTTTGACGATTTCGATGGCTTGGAGGTACAAAGGTTCTGCTTCCGAGTATTTCCCTTGAGATTCATATAATACTGCCAGGTTGTTGTAGACTTCCGCAACATCAGGATTATCTTTATCCAGCCGTTTTTCTACTATTTCTCTACCTTTCTCTAACCAAGGTTGTGCCTGTGGATAAAATCCTTGACCTAGATAGAATGAACCTAAGCTAGTAAAAGGAACAATCAAATTATCATCACTCAAATACTCAGTCAAATTTTCTGCCACTTGCATAATATGGGGAATATCAACTTCAACTTCCCGAACTTGCTGCCGTGTAATATTATTATCAGGAATTTTCCTTGCTGCCTCCACCATCGCCACAACAAAACCACGTTTCAACTCATCCACCCCCGAATATTCTCTCAACTTCATCTGCAAAAATTCCCGCACCAAAGGATGCAAATTATAAATCCCAGACTCAACACCCTTCAACAAATGCAGATTTAGCAAATCCCCAATAGCAATTTCCCAAACCTCCAACTCCTCATCATCCTCTATCTGATCCAACGACAAACGAAAAGGAGTCAAAGCATACAACCCCAACCGCAAACCTATTTCTTGAGTCTTTTCATCTAACCTATCCCAACTCAAAGCGATCGCCTCTGCCACACCATGAGGATAATTAATCAACTCATTAGCTGACATCGCCCGATGTTCCAGACTTTTTCGCTGTAAACGTTGGAGCATTTTTGTCAAAGCCAAATTATCCCTATTCAAAGATTCCCAATACTCATCCAAATACCGCCCCACCAATTCGATCGCCAGAGGCAAATACCCCAACCATTTCAACAACTCCCTTGCCTTCCATGGTTCCTGCAAAACTCTATCTCTACCCAAAATAGACTTTAACAACTCCATCGCTGCTAAAGGTTTCAACACATCCAGAGGCAACTCCCGAAAAGCCTTACCAAAACTTTTACGAGTCGTCAGCAGTACCCGAAACCGAGAGTCTGGAGGTAAAAAAGGCTTTACCTGAGTTTTGTAGTCAGTCACATCATTATAAATAAGTAACGCCTCACCCCCAGACCAATTTTGCCAACAGTAGCGCAACCTTCCCAGTAAATCTTCCTCTTCCGGGAGAATAAGTCGGAGATTATTCTGAGCAAACCTGAGTATCTGAATACCTACATTCTCCGCAGGTACTTCCAACCAACAGATACCACCAGGGTAAGCAGACTTATGAGCATGAGCGTATCGACGGGAAAGTTCCGTTTTACCCACACCCCCCATTCCCGAAACAGAAGCAACAGCAACCCGTCGATCATTTTTTAGCAATTCGTCGAGTTGTGCAAGTTCCTTTTCCCTACCCACAAAAACTTTATTGTCTAACCATTCCTCCCCAGGAATATTGTATTTTTTAGTTTGAATAGTTGTATGAGACTTAGTTTCTTTTTCACCACTAGATTTTGATTTACGTTTCTCCCACTCTTGATCTAAAATTTCTAAATTTCTTTCTTTATTTGTACTCCACAACTTTAGGGTAAACTCCCATACTTCTCTACCCTGCCTTTGTTCCCATTTATGTGTCAAAATCTGCAAAAATTCTTCCAGTTGTTTCAGGACTTCACTAATTTGGCTTTTGTTCAACTTTTTATCATCATTTTTATATTTGTTGGTCAGGTTTACCAAATATTTCAGTTTAGTTTTGACAAATAGATCGGCATCTTTACCCTGCCAGTTTGCTTCTATTTCAACATCAGATAAATCTGTTAACTCCTGATTAACAAATGCTAATAAAGCCTCCAATAATAATTTAGCTCTTTTTTTAACTTCTTGTCCTTTACCTAGGTTCGGCATATTCGCAACTTCCTTCAGAAAGAAACTTCAGGGAATCCCCAAACTGTTTATTCCCCGAAGTTAGGTTTTGTCAATTATAGCAAGGCTTTCAGAATTTTCTCAAAACTGTTGCTTCGGGGTATATCCCCTAAGTTTTAATTGACTCATTAAATTCATACAGACAAAAAGTCATGTAGCAATTCTTTAAATCTGTGAGGTACAGATATTCGATCCCCCCTAACCCCCCTTTTCAAGGGGGGAACTTGAAAACTCTTCTGGAAAAGGGGAGAACTTGAAAACTCTTCTGGAAAAAAGGGGGGAATTTCAAAACTCTTCTGAAAAAAAGGGGGGATTTCAAAGTCCCCCTTTCTAAGGGGGATTTAGGGGGATCGTAGATGTACCTCATCCAACAGAGAAATGCTATGCTTTTTTAGGAGGTCAAAATGTCTCAACAAATCACAACAAAAGAAGACTTAATATCTCAAATCAAGGCAGCCGAATATCTGAATCCCAAAGCATTAGTTAGTTTTGGCATAACCAACGAAAAAGCAGCCGAAATGGTAGGCGTATCTCTGCGCCATTTTTATCGTTATGAACATAAACAACCACCCCTACCAATCAGAAAATTAGGAGCAACATTAGCTCATCAATTAATTAGTGAAGGAAAAGAAATTCAGCCAGATTTAGTTTACATAATTGAAAGACATTTAAAATCAGAGAAGTAGTGGATCGACATATCTAAAATGGTGCGTTACGACGGATTCCTAAATCCTTTTTATAGCCTGAGTTTAGGCCGTATTTTCATGTCCGCTCTTAGCGGAAACGCACCCTACAATTTTGCTATAGGTCTTTATTTTACATTAAAATAGAGAAATAAATATTTGTTTATCCATGAAATAAATCCTGATTTTTTGCATTTAACTTTGTCAAGACCACAGAAGTAAAAAAAAGACAATGCCAATATGTCATCGACAAGACCAAATAATCAGTATGTAATAGAAATATGAGGCAAAGAAAACCTCTGACTTCCGTCAAAAACAGTTGGGGATATTATGCCACCAGAAATGATATTTGACCGCGAAATTTTCCAGAGTCCAAGTCATCTTAAAAACCATCATTTTCACCATTATAGTCTTTTCCAGCAAAAGTCTTTTGGTGTTGATGAAATACACAGTGATGACGACGACTTAATTCCAGAGGTAGATATTTCGAGATTAATCTTAATAGATAAAAAATCGACAAAATTTATCACTTCTTAACCTAATTAATACCAGTCTCATCCCATAAATTGAGGCAGGTATTATGAAAAAACCATCGTTCAATTTGTTGAGGAAAAACAATGAATTTCTTTACTACTTTATTAAATTTTGCCGCTACTTCTTTAGTAGGAGGTGTAGTCTCAGAAGAATTTGGTCCAGACGCTGGTTATATCGCCAGGAAAGCGACTGGTTTACTTCTCCATGAAGTAGAAAATCCTGATATTAGTGACGATACTTACGACTTTGATTTAGATTTAGACTTGGATTAATTCTAGTTAATTACATAATTAACTGAGTAGTAGGGTGTCTACCTTGAAAATGTGGGTTAAAAAACCTAACCCCCTAACCCCCTTCCCTTGTAGGGAAGGAGGGGAAATCTCCCCTCTCCTCGCAGGAGAGGGGTTGGGGGAGAGGTCTTCGCTCGTTGCTCGCTCCTAAACCACAATTTTGGTCTAGACACGGCAGTAGTTTAGGAGCAGGAAAATCTGATATTAATCCAGATAAATTATTCCCCTGCTTCACTAATTTTGATGTAGCGATCGCGACAACAGAATAGAAGTCTATTGCTCAAAAAAAATTGAGCATAAATTCTAAAATTTTTAACTTTTTAAACCTCTGTAGGGACGTTCCATGGAACGTCCCTACAAATGTCTATGTACCATTAGTAAGTATCCTCATCTTCCTCCAATAATTCTGCATCAAAAGTTTGGAGTACATTATTTAATTCAGGTTCCGGACAAGATGTAATTAATACCTCAAAAACATCTAGCAACTTAGCAGCAGTTTCTCCCAAAGTCGGACTCATTCCCCAAACATCTTGCACCCAATCTTGAGGGCGTTCGTCATCAAAAATTAAACGTTCTAATAATTGCTTTGCTTCTTCTTTTGATATAGACATAATTATAAATTTAACTAATAAAATAAATCTCAATAATTATAGCAGTTATATCATATCCGGTTGAATAGTTATAATAAAAGTTCGTAGTAGGGCTGAATCCCGATTTATACTTAGGGCTGAAGCCCTACTACAAACAAAGACTTTTTTATCATTGATTATCCAGACATAATATTACTCAATTAAAATCAAGACTATAGCCTGAATATACTAATATATAGCAATTCTAAATGACTTGTGAAAAAAAACTGTAGAGGTTGAGTTTCCAAATCCTATTTTCAATTGGGTTTGGAGACCAAACCCTTACGATCAAATGTTACAACATAAGCGCGGATTGCCATATAATAATATTTA
This sequence comes from Okeania sp. SIO2F4, assembly GCF_010672385.1. GTDB lineage: Bacteria > Cyanobacteriota > Cyanobacteriia > Cyanobacteriales > Microcoleaceae > Trichodesmium. The sequence continues at coordinate 980 of NZ_JAAHGT010000631.1, read as the reverse complement.
CCAATTGATAATTGATAATTTCTCTAATGAATAATTATTTAGCTTGATAATCCTTGTACAAAAAGTGAATTTTTTTCTATTTTTCTTTTCTAAAATGAAGTAGTTTTTCTACAATGTTTAAAAACTCAATTCATTATCAATTATCCATTATCAATTATCCATTATTAATTCTTCCTTCTTAAATTATGAACATACCTAACTCAATTACTTTTTCTCGTCTGTTGGGAGTACCTATTATTCTGTACACTCTCAAAACTCCAACTAATCAGAATCTTTGGATATGTTTAGTTATCTTTTTAATTGCTTCAGCTACAGATTTTTTAGATGGTTATTTAGCACGGAAACTTAATCAAATCACCGACTTAGGTAAATTTTTAGATCCTTTAGTAGATAAATTATTAGTTTTAGCACCTCTATTAGCATTAATTGAATTAGGCAAAGTTCCCGCTTGGGGAGTATTTTTAATATTAGGTCGGGAATTAACTATAGCCGGTTGGCGCGTTAATCAAACAAAAATTTCAGGAGCTAATATTTGGGGGAAATTAAAAACTGTAAGTCAAATTATCGCCATTGCTTTATTAATTGCTCCTTTACCTAAAATTTGGGCAACTCCAACAATAATTATATTTTGGATTTCTGTTGCTTTGACGATAATTTCAGGGATGATTTATTTATTACCTCCTCAAGAAACTAGCAATACTTAACGAAGTCAGAAGTCAGAAGTCAGAAGTTGTTTTTGTCACGGGGATTTTGAGCAACCCTCCAAAAACATTTCGCCTTAAAAAACGGGGTGGCGCGACCCAATTATTTTGATAATTTGTATTTTTCAACTAATTTTTAATATCTAGTCATTTCAGTTATCAGTTATCAGTTATCAGTACCTCTGTCTGTTTGCGTAGCATTCCGTAGGAAAGCATAAGGATTGAAATACCGAAGTTGATTTTTTTCATCCTCTTGAAAGGGGAGGCTATTGACCTTGA
>NZ_JAAHGT010000630.1 GCF_010672385.1 Okeania sp. SIO2F4 | reverse complement strand
ACTTGGTAGTTCTAGTTCTGCTGTATCTAAATATTCCAGTTGAAAATCATAGCCAAGTTTTTGAAACAAAGCTACTATTTTTTGGGGGCTACTAATTTTTCTTAGATCGTCTAATTCTAATGAATGCCCTATCATTATCATCTATCTCCACAATTCATTTATCTTAATATGTTTGCTCCTCATAATATTGGAATTATTGGAATTAAAAGTATTATTTTTTCTGTTTTTTTTCAAGATAGGTAAATTTATGAGGAACATTTTTTTGTATTTCCTGAATAATTGTATGGGTTGTGATAGCGATCATTCTGCGTACTGTTAGGACGATAGAACTCCGTTTCACTTACATTAATACCTATTGTTCCCTCGTTACTCAAAGCTTCAACTCATGCAAAGCTTTACCCTCAGTCAAGAGCAATAGCGATCGCGCTTGGGAAATTTTAGCTATCACTACTATCAAAGAGCTTTATGAATTTGTACTTTTTTATTTTTACCATATTTATATTATTATGTCAATAATTATCATCAAAATATTGATATTATTATGTTTGCAGGCGATCTATCAATCTTATATATGCTTACCATATTAACAAAATTATGTCAAAATTTTATCGTTGGGACTAACATTTAAAGGAAACAGTTAGGATAATTATTTAGAAACTGTTTGTAAACTCATAAAAACCTCTCTCCTACTCCGCTCTTAGGCTTATTAACCCCCATTCCCTTGTAGGGAAGGGGGGCAGGGGGGTTAGGTTTGCGCGGATTCATCGGTTCCATGCAGCACTTCTCAAACAGCTTCTTATATTTAATTAATAAATAGCCTTAAAAATTAACAGCCAAATCTAATTAGCTAATTTTGATAATATATATTCATACATCTGTAATTAGCAGAGAAAGGATTGAAGTAATTAATAATTATTAAATAATCATCAGCAAACTGATATATTTTGACAATAAAATTAACAGTTTTTATGAGGAGAAACTAGGAGAAAAATATGGAAACTCTATTAGGTATTTGTCTAGGTGTAGGGTTGAGTGCAGCTTGTGGGTTTCGCATATTTGTACCCCCACTGGTAATGAGTATTGCAGCACAATCAGGACATTTACAACTATCTGATGATTTTACTTGGATGGGTACCCCGGAAGCAACAGTCGCTTTTGGAGTTGGTGCATTCTTAGAAGTTGGTGCTTATTACATTCCTTGGGTAGATGAGTTACTAGATATTATTGCCACCCCAACAGCAGTCATCGCGGGTACCATAATTACAGGTTCATTTGTTAGCGACATGAGTCCAATGCTACAGTGGACGATCGCTGTGATTGTAGGTGGGGGTGCTGCGGGAACAGTGCAAGGTTTAACAGATGTTACCAGGTTAGCTTCTACAGCTCTCACAGGAGGATTTGCAAATCCTGGAGTTTCCACAATGGAGTTACTTAGTTCCACAGTCTTATCGATGTTAGCGATTTCTGTACCAGTATTAGCTGCTGTAGTAGTATTTGTAGTGATTGGGTTGCTATTATCAGGAGTTAAAGCTTTGCATCGTAAATTGAAGAAAAGAAATAATACAGAAATACCACCGACTGAAATAGAATAGACTTCTGGTGGAAAAGAGGGAGTAGTAGGGACGTTGCATGCAACGTCCGTACAGAGTAGGGAGTAGGGAGAAAGAATTGATGATTTATGAGAGATAATTGATTTTATTTTTGATTATCGGAGATGTCTAATAAATATGGCAAAATAATGTAGAGGGAAACGGTTGTTTACCTCTATTGCTCAATATCTACTCTAGTAGACATAGGCGTGAAAAAGATATAGATTTTTTGAGGTTAGTAGGGAACAGGGAACAGGGAATATATTTTCACGAAAAAGATACGAAAAATGATTTTGGAGAGTTAATTTGACAACTCTAGCTTGTCTTAAATAAAGAGCAATTTTATTTTCTGGAGAGGTCTAGTTATCTTCGTTTCACTTTAGTATTTCCTTTGAACGCTCGTAACTGCTGAAGATTTGCCTGTCCGTTCATTGATGAGAGTAGTCCATATATCGTTGTCGATGATGACAGTAATTACCTCTCCAACTTGAGGTTCAATTGAACTGGCGTAGTAAAGGTCATGTTGCCTGTGGAAACACTCTTGAGTAAGATATTTCTGCCATAATATAATTGGATAATTTAAATATTATGGCGATCGCGACGGGACTCATCCTTTAGCAGAAGGGGATATTTTAAATCTTCAACTGCCTTATTATCAAATTGCTCGCAGTATCGGTATTTCCTATGAAGAATGCCTACATTTAAAAAACTTAAGGGAATCGTTATTTATAAAAGAGGAAGAATAATTATTATTAAAAATTGGGGAAAGTTAGAAAAAGCAATTAAAAATATTGAGGACAGTTAGAAGCATGGAATTAGCTTTTATAACTCCTAACTCCCCCCTTAAAAAGCATTGAATTAATATAACTACCTACCTCTTCCTTTTTTTATACTGAATTAAGCGGATTTAATATGACAACTTGATGCACTTTATTATTCTCCCACAGTTCCGCGATGGACTATCCAATGGTGTAGACAGGCTATAAGTCTATTATACCCACATTTTTCAAGACTTTATAAATACCAAAAAGTTAACAGCTAGTTTCTATAAATGAACTTGAAAATATTGATTATATAACTCACACCTGGGATAACATTTATTACTCTGCCATTTCACTAAACCTAAACTATCTAACTTAAAACCCAACATCCCTGTTAACTGCCCGCTATAATTTTCAGAAATTACATTTTTCATTGCTTCAGCTAACTCTGGATATTCTTCTAAATTCCACAAATGTCGTCGCAAATGGTCGCTATAAATTCCAGTTTCAGTCGTTACATTTTCTGGTAAATCTTCCAGAGTTAAATCTTGTTTAGAAATATGATATAACGCCACCCTAACTAAATAAGGATGACCGCCAACAATTGCCATTAATTTCTTAACTTCTTGTTCAGACCAATTCAAATTATGTCGCGATGCTAAATCCTGAACTTGTTCTTGATTAAATTCTGGTAAATCTATAGGTAATCCTACATTAAAAGGAGATTGATTAATATTCATCGGAATATAAACTTCCGTAGAATGTACTACCAATAACCTTAACTTTTTCCAAATAACTCGTCGCTTTGATTCCTCATGCCAAGCTCTCAATAATCCTAAAAAATCTTCGGCAATATCAGGATATTGAAAAACTCGGTCAATCTCATCTAAACCTAATACTAAAGGATTATCTATTTGTGCTAATAAATATTTCTCAAAATAATCCTTACAATTAACTTTACTACCAAAAATATCATCCCAATAATCATCTAATTGATTAGGTAAACGTAACTCCCTTCCCACATAAGCACAAAACCATTTTAAGAATTGTTCGAGATTACTAAAAACTTCTTTATCTACTAACTGAAAACTCAAGGGTACAGTCCGATATCCTGACTGAGCAGCATGATGCAAAATTCTTGCCATTAAAGAAGTTTTACCCATCTGTCGTGGCGCTTTAATTCTAATTAAACCACTCGGTTGTAATATAGTTTGATAACAACGTTCTTCAATAGGTGGGCGTTCAATATAAAAAGTAGATGCCACATCAATTTGTCCTACCGGTATTTCAGGTTCAGCAGAGGGTAAAGGAGGGCGACTTCCTGACACAATACTACTAATTTCTTCAGTTGGAGAAATTTTTTCTTCCTCCTCTACTTCCGGTGCAATATTTCCCGGTGGAGCAGCTAACAAATTCAAAACTTCCCTCAAAATAACAACACTATCTTCAGGCGATCGCCACTCCCGTTGTTGAATACGATAGAGATAACCGCGCAAGTCATGGTTCAGAGGTGTACTCAGAGAAAAACCTACCCGAATTGGCAAAATTACAGGTTTACGGTCTGGTCGGGAAAATTGTAATTCTCTAGCAAGTTGTACTTGATAGGTGAGCAACTCACTTTGCGCAGACTGGGGAGGCAAAAATAACAGTAAATAGTCACATTGCTTCAACTCTTCATTAATTCGGCGAAACCAATTTTCTCCCAGACGAATGCTATCCGCTCCCATAAACACCTGATGACCAGCAGCACTCAGAGCAGTTTCAAACTGTCGCGCCAATTCTCGATCCGGGTCTTGACTGCGATAACTGATGAAAACTTGGGAACTATTTTGAGTAACTATTTGTTCCTCATCTAGTAGAGGTAACAGTTCCCCTAGGGGTTCTGACTCCGTTTGAGATGAGTTTTGTTTTCCGGAGCGGTGGTCAGTTTCATCTAATGTCAGACCAAAGGTGGCAAAAAGCTGTTGAATTTTGCTGAGGTCTGCACCAACTCGTCCTTGTCTAATTTTACTGATAGTGTCGGAACCCACTCCAGACTCTGCTTCAATTTCTGCCAGAGTACCTCTGAGGTTGTATTCCTGTTTCCATTCTTCAATAGCTTCATTCAATTTTTTCAGTCCAGAAGTTGTGAGAATTCGTCCGCGATCGCGTTTTGACTTTTTTTCCATTTTAAATTAGGGAGTAGGGAGTAGGGAGTAGGGAGTAGGGAATAGAAATAAATTCTCTACTTTATTCCTAATAATCATTTTTATATTTTTAGATTTTTTATTTTACAACAGTTTTCAGGTGAACGAAGCACATTAAAAAAATGATAACCATGTAGGGACCTTTCATGGAACATCCCTACTGTGTGGTCTACTAATTATGAAAACCGCTCTAAGTTATAGTAGCAGTTTGTAATTATTTTAGTCACGAAGCATAGTAGTGGGAGCATCTTGCTCCCTTGTCAGAGGTTTTTCATCCTCAATTTAATAAACCTCTTGCCAAATTTTTAATTAAACCAATTCAAGAAGTCTAATCAACAATTTTATCCCCCCTATTCCCTGACTTCTGCAAGAAGTCTAATATTTTAGAGCTTTTAACGAGGATAACTAATTTTTCCTAATTTAAGGAATTTAGTATTTTAAGACTCTAGCTTCAGCAGTCGGCACTGATAACTGAAATGACGGTTTTCCAGAAGATTTTTAATTTTTTTGATTAACTTCCTAATGTTCTCTACACAAAACTGACGAAAATCTTAAAGTAGTCATATCAATTTTAAATAACTAAACAGAAGTCAAACAATGAGAAACATTTTTCAAACAGGAATTACCACTATTTTAACTACAATATTTTTGAGTATCAATTATCTTACTCCTGCCCAAGCAAATTTAACTTTTGATGATGTAGAAATTGACCAAAAGCAAGTTGTTGCTACGGCAATGCCTCTAAGTTATTTACAAGAAAATTCTGGTTATAAACTGATGATTTTAGAACAGCACTCTAATGAAAGACCTTGTTGGAGAGAAAGTGAAACTAAATTATATCCAATTTTAGTCGAACCTTTACTTTTAAACTTTAATTTTGCTGGAATTTGTAGACAAGCTACTGATAATAATGGTTATTCAATACGGGTAGATGGTAATGATTTATCAATGAGTCATAGATTAATTTTAGAAAATGTTGGTGATGAAATTAAATTATTTGGCATTTCTCTGAGAGGGGATAAAAATTTGATTGGTAGAACTCGCGGACTAAGTGATGGAATGATGAAAATTTTTCTCGAACCAGGTTGGAAATTTACCAAACGTAGCGATCGGGAAAAAGTTCTTAATCATTTTTATTTTAGTTATGATAGTTTTGCTGCTAAACAAGATGCTGTAGAGCAAAAAATAGCTGAGATTGAAGCTCAAATTCCAGATTTTTTAGAGCTGGATGATAATCTAAATAGGGAGTAGGGAATAGA
>NZ_JAAHGT010000063.1 GCF_010672385.1 Okeania sp. SIO2F4 | reverse complement strand
CTTGATTTGCTTGAGCATACTCATCTGCCAGACTCAGATTTTTACTTCCTACTATATTTTGAATCTGCCAATCAATCCATAGAGTAGAATTAACCAATAATTCCTGATACTTTTGAGCAGAATAAATTCTCAAATATTCATCAGCATCTTTCCCATCAGGAATATTCAGAACCCTCAGTTGAACTTCCCCACTATAAGCAAGTTTTTCTATTTCTCCAATTGCTCGGTCAGTAGCTTGAATACCTGCTCGGTCAGCATCAAAATTTAAGATAATTTGTTTAGATTCCGTATAACGTAAAAGTTGTCTAATTTGAATTGAACTTAACGCCGTACCAAGAGAAGCAACAACATTATTAATTCCCGAAGCATGAAGAGCTATTGCGTCAAAATATCCCTCTACAACCACAGCTTTATCTTGTTTAGCAATAGCAGTTTTTGCCTTATCCAAAGCAAATAAAATTTTTCCCTTATCAAATAATTCCGTCTCAGGAGAATTCAAATATTTAGGTTGTTCATCAGTCAAAGTTCTCCCACCAAAACCAATAACTCTACCTTGAACATCATTAATAGGAATCATCAAGCGATCGCGAAATCTATCGTAATAACCAGTACCAGATTTTCTCGGCAAAATTAATCCAGCTTTTTCTACTAATTCCACAGGAAAACCTTTTTGTTCTACCAGATAACCATAAATAGTTTCCCAACCATTAGGAGCATAACCCAATTGAAATTTTTGAATAGTTTCTGATGAAATTTGACGTGAAATTTGTAAATACTCTAAAGCAATTTTTCCCTGGGGTTGTCTTAAAGCGTGTTGATAAAAACTATTTGCCATTGCCAAGATTTCATAAAGTTTTTCCCGTAGAGAAATTTGCCGTTGAAACTCTTGTCTATGTTCAGGTAATTCTGTTTTAATTTGTATTTGATGACGCCTAGCTAAATCTAATACCACATCACTAAAAGAAGACTTCCCAATTTCCATTAAAAACTTCAAAGAATTACCACCTGCACCACAACCAAAACAATAGTACATTTGTTTAGTGGTACTAACAGTAAAGCTAGGAGTTTTTTCTTCATGGAAAGGACATAATCCTACATAATCTTTCCCCCGTTTCTTTAAGACAATATGTTCTGAAATAACATCATAAATATCAGCTCTTTGCTTAACTTCTGCAATAGTATCTTGATGAAAACGGAAATTATTCATAGAATTTATCAAATAATTGTAAGCATTTCTTGGAGAATGCAGAACTAATAGCCGTCAGCTATTACAAAGCAACTGCGTTATCAGCTATGAACTATGAGTTATTAATTAATTATCCACTGAAGAATAAATTAGTTTCCAAGGAAAATTAAAAGTTATGTTTGCGTAGCATTCCAAAAGAAATGAAATTGGTCATCAGTTGACCTTAGTAAATTATTACGTTCAAAAGATGAATGCGAGCCCATTCCGCAGGAAATGCCAGCTAGCTGAATACTTATAAATAATTTAACCTAAATTTTGAAGTCAGCTAAGACGAGTATCGAAAATATTCATAGCAATCCGTTGAATATTTGTGGTCAAATAATATACTTTATGTTTTATTTATATAGCAATCAAGAATAATTTATCAGATATTTAAGAACAATTAATATCGATCAAAATCCTTTTATATTTTGACTCCTGACTCCTGACTTCCCCTCCTGGGAGGGGTTAGGGGTGGGTTGACTCCTAATTACCACTAAAATATTACAACTGAAATATGATTGCTATATATGATTTCTATCACCTAGCTATAGCAAAAATTTAAAACTCAAATTATGATGACAATACTTAACCATCACAGACAAATTGTTTTACCGAAAAATTCAGGTTTCAAACCTCTCATTTCAAGGAGAAAAAAATTTCCTTTTAAGCAATATTTCTATTACAGAAGAGGTAATTATTAATTATTAATTGTTTTCCTAGGTCATGCTACGCAAACGGCTGTTGACGACATGAAAATTATTAATTATTGAATATATAAATCTATCTAAAAGCACTTAGAAATCAGCCATAGGGGTTGGTGATTAGGTAATACTCTTAAATATTTATGAACCGTACAACTATAGTTTTTTCATAGATATTTGAGGTAAGCATCCAGCTATTGGCAGTCAGCTCTCAGCTTTTTATTTTCGCTAAAGTAACGAAAAAGCCTCGCCCACTTATGGGCGAGGCTTTAAACCCAATTTTTTGGTAAATTTTTGAATAAACAGATATTGTCTGATTATTCAGACTAAAATTATGACTAAAATTATGACAAAAAATCAGGTCTCAAGCCTCCCCTTTTAACGATATCAAAAGAATAAACTTCAGTATTTTAAGCCGGATGTTTCAGCGCTCAGTATTGTTAACGCAGTTCCTCCACAAGAGGCCAACTCATAACTCAATTATAATTAGGGCTTACTGATTAAATCTCAAAGCCTTTATATATAAAGACTTTAGCCTTTGCGTGTGGTCTAAAAGTGCAAGCTTTTTGCTCCCTGAAGCCGAAAATGTGAAGATTTTGAGTAGACAAGGGCGGAAAAACTAAGGGACAATTGTTCCGACTCCATACTCTGTAATTACCCATTCCTGCTGACTCCTAACTCCTACCCTCACCCATAATACTTTTTCAGCAAACCCTAATTAATCACAAAATAGCGTATCTTTTGTTTCATTACCTGTAATAGGATTTCTACCTTGAGCAACTTTGCATAGCTCTTTTTGAGTATCTTCTCGCAAAAAAGCATCAGTAAAATCTGCCCCATCAATAATTGCACCACGAAATTGAGTATGGAAAGCAAAAGCACCTTCCAAAATAGCATTAGTCAAATTTGCTTTGTTAAAAATAGCATTATCCAAAGTAGAATAACTAAGATTTGCTCCCTCTAAATTAGCTCCTTCTAAATGAGCGCCAAACAAACTAACTCCACTCAAATTTGCATTCCTAAAGTCACTTTTACGCAGAATTGATTTAGTAAATGAATCATTAGTTAAGTCTCGACCAGAAAAATCAACACCTACCAAGATTTGTTTGTCATACTCATCAGCTAGAGTTGGTATTGCGTTGGTAAAGGTCATAGTAGTTATTGTCCCAATACCAATGATATATACTATTAATGAAAAGACGAAACTGACTAAAATTTGGAAAGTTTTCTGTTGTCTGAAATTCATACTACTTCTGGCTAATTTACTCTAAGCAGTTCATAATTTAGAATAAACCAAAATGAGCCTTTCTTCATCTAGTCAATCTACTTATATTTCCCAAAAAATTGACAAAGGTATTTTGGGAGAAGAGTTAGTGGCAAAATGGTTAAATCAACAAGGTTGGCAAATACTCCATCGAAGATGGCAATGTCGCTGGGGAGAATTAGATATTATCGCCATGAAAACTTCTCCCTTCAGGGATAGCTCTGGTCAAAATTTTTCAAATCTTCCTCTTTTAGCATTTGTGGAAGTAAAAACCCGTAGTCGAGGTAACTGGGATGAAGATGGTCTACTAGCAGTTACAGAATCAAAGCAAGCCAAACTATGGCAAACTGCAGAAATGTTTTTGAGCGATCGCCCAGAATTAGCAGATTATTCTTGTAGATTTGATGTAGCCTTAGTAAGGTGTAATTATACTCAGAAAAATTCTCTGTTCCTAATAACCCCATCACCAGAAGAGCAACTATCTGAATTAACTGTTGAGATGGGAAATTCTGTTGAGTTAGCAGGTTATCAACTAACTTTACAAAATTATATTTCTTCTGCTTTTATTGTTCATTTAGACTAAATACTTAAATTGTGAAGAATCAATTAAGTATATATTACTGTTATTGTACCCATACTAATATTAATTATAGTATTCATAGATGTATAGGTACAAACAAATTAGAGCCTGATTCAAGATTAACCCAAAGTTTCTGGACAATATCCCAAACCCTTGACAAATTGGGTACGAAATGCTTCTATTTCATCTTGATTGGGCTGTCCATGGGAAACCACTGCTACCTGATAACGTCTCATCACACTTAAGGGTGATTGTCCAGTTTCCAAACCCCATAGTGCCATTCTGACACGAATATCAGGATCGTAAGGTATTCCCAATTCATTCATAAAAGCCCTAAAATCTCCATGTTGTTGAGGAGTCAAGTAATGACTCATTTTGATTTTTACAACCCAACCATCAATTTGATGAATTACTGTCATAAACTGAAGCGGTAGTTGATGGGCAGTATTTAAGTATTCAACTACTCTGAGACACAGGCTAGTATTTGCTAAAAAGTAAAGGTATTCCATATCAATTCAAACTCTTACCGCTTACAACTGTCGATTTTCCCCCGGTTTAACCTCTAAAATTTATTTTCTACTACAGAGCAAATATTAAAGGTGCTGGGAAACAGTCATAGGAAGCGGGGCGGATATTGCCGCTTCCCTATAAACAAATTAGGTATATGTTCTACAATGTTTAGGAGTGTAAAACAGCCATAGAATCTATTGTCTTTAATTTACTCCAGGTATATATGCCTGGTATTATCCAACTATGTCTATGCTTATATATTCACTCTTATGTATTGCAAATAACTAGGGGATAAGTACCCTAATTTATATGGGGGATTTTACCCAATTACCCGTTATATATTCTATTAAGTAATATGACCGATCTAGATTGGTCCCTAGAGGCTTATGAATATCAACTTCCTGAAGAGCTAATTGCTCAAAATCCAGTTGTACCTAGAGATAGCTCTCGCTTAATGGTTGTAGAGTCACTGAAACATCGTCATTGTATTTTCAGAGATTTACTAGATTTACTCCAACCAGGAGATTTACTGGTTTTGAATAATACTCGTGTAATTCCTGCTCGACTTTATGGCCGCAAAACGAGTGGTGCTCAGGTAGAAATCTTGTTATTGAAACCCATGACAAGTGATACTTGGTTAGCTTTGGTAAAGCCTGGTAAACGTTTTATCAATGGGGCAACAATCGAATTTGAACCTAATTCATCCTTTGGTTGTGATTATAAGTTGCAAGCCACAGTATTAGCAACCGATCGAGAAACTGGTGGACGTGTTTTAAAATTTCATTTGCCTCAAGGAGTTTCTTTCATCGACTTGTTAGACCAATTTGGTCATGTGCCTTTTCCTCCTTATGTTACAGATTCACAGGCTATCACTGAACAATATCAAACTGTGTATAACAAGGTAGCAGGAGCGATCGCTGCTCCTACTGCTGGTTTACATTTTACTGATGAATTACTTGAAAAACTAGAACAACGGAATATTGGAAAAGCTTTTATAACTTTGCACGTTGGTATTGGCACATTTCGTCCAGTTGAGGTTAAAGATATTACTACCCATAATATACACTCCGAATGGGTTGAGGTCTCATCTTTGACTGTAGATAAAATCAACCAAACAAAGGCCAAAGGTGGACGAATTATTGCAGTGGGAACGACAGTAGTTAGAGCTATTGAAGGAGCAGCACTAGCCAATAATAGTAATCCCCACTCATCCATTGAACCATTTTCTGGCGATACTAATATTTTTATTTATCCTGGTTATAAGTGGCAGGTAGTAGAAGGTTTAATTACTAATTTTCATCTGCCACGTTCTAGTTTGTTAATGCTTGTTAGTGCTATGATTGGCAGAAAACGTCTTTTAAGTTTATACGAGGAAGCAATTATTCAAAAATACCGCTTTTATTCTTTTGGTGATGCGATGTTGATTCTGCCATCTGCTAGGATTAATTAAAGAAGACTGCTAGAGTTAACTATATATATTTATATATATTTTTTTGTTTGGGATATTATTTGTGGATGTTAGGCATTTTTTTAGGATTAATATCTAAAGGGTGTATTAACCATTGTTGATTTACTAATATTTGTTAACATAAATTCATATACATTTATTTAGTTATACCGATTAGTTGCATAGATTGTGCTATAGTATATACAGACAGAATAATTTGTAGTGGTTGTGCCAAGAAACTATGTAACTGCTATCCTGATAAGTTACCCCTAGCATGGTCAAGTAATTAAAACTTCTCTTTACGATAACCAATGAGGATGTAAGTGTTCAAAAAGCGTCTACAGCTTTTCTTGTAGACTTTTGGAGATACCCCTTCAGCAGGTTATCTTGCTGTGAATTGTTAAAATTTGTCAGCAAAATAGTATCGCAATAATAGATATACAGGCTATTGTTAACGTTAGCTCCTCTGTTTCGCTTCGCGACATGAAAAGCGCAGCTCAGACCCAGGAGGCAAGAGGCAATAGAGCAAACGCTTTGTCCGAGAACCATCTCTGGCTTAGGTATCGTAAGGTATCTGATTTAAGTGGACTCATTCAACCTAAGATACTGCCCCGGGCGTTTACGCCTGGGGGTATGTCAACTATTAACATTATACCAATATTGAAAGCCCTACGTTACAGTTCAAACCTCAAAAACTTTCGTTCTCTGATACTTGGTGCTTAGAGCTTTTCCATGCACAAGAATTCGGTGTGCGCGCGCTCCATAACTCTACTTTTTAAGGTGCTAATGCGCTACGATTAGTATCTAGGTTTTTAGAGCAGTTGAATACCTTTGCCACGCATATAAGTAGTATGTATAAGTATAAGATAAAGTTGCCCTAAAAGGCCAAGGCTTTAAACCAAATTTTTCGGTAAACCATTTGCGTATTAAAGCCCCAGTTGATTAATCTTCTTCTTCTTCCTCCTCGTTACTTGGATATACAAAACTGTGGGAACGTTGAGTTAACACAGATTTACCTAGGGATAGTGCCTTCTTGGCTGCTAGCCTTGCCTGGCGTTTCCAGTTAGCCTTCCGCATATTTTTCTTGGATTTTGAGGTTCTCTTCTTTGGTACGGCCATAAAAGTTATTATATTCTTTAATAGACACAGCTTACTATCTTACCTTAATTTTAGTAACTATGGAAGACTCAAACTAATATCAATTAATATATTTTATTGATTATTTATTTGCCAAATTACCAAAAAGCTTTTGTAGAATATCCTTATAATTACTGTGAATTTAGTCTTGGGAGTAGTCAAAGTTCATGGAAATCGTAAATAACTATCCCTGTCTCTGGATGGTTATCTACACTGACGTAGCCAGTTTTGAGCATTTCTTTCATAGTCTCTTCTACTTCTGCAAAGCTAGCTCCTGTTGCCATGACTCCTTGAGTAACAGATAATTTTCCTCCTTTAACTGAAGCTGCTTTGAGTAAGGCAAGCATTAATTGTTGACGGGTTTGTGGAACAGAAGCTTTCATAGCGATCGCCCCATTTGAGTGATATAGTGGTACTCCTTGAGATGAAATACCTAATTTAGCTCTGACTTTGGTATTATGTTCTTCTACCATACTGGGAATTAACAACAAGTCGATAAATTGGCCTACTCCAAATAAGCCATATGTAAAGAGCCAAACTAGACCTGTAAAAATTTTGCCATTGTAGATACGATGGCATCCACTTAAGCCTAGTAAGCAAGCTGCCCAGAATAGGTAACTATATCCTATATTATTCATTGAGATGTAGTCCAAAACATGATTAATCTTAATACAGCTCTGCCAAGCTGGTTATCTTAAAATAGTGGACAATTAATATTTACTACTATCTTAGTTCAAACGGTGTTGAAAACTTAAACATTCACTTCAAGGGAAGGTATATTATTAAAGTTTAAGCAGGAATTTAGTCAAGTTCAAAGAAAAAAATGACTAACTATCGTCAAGTGAGGCAAAAACAACTTACTATCATAAAGTGTTGAAAGACGACTCCCGTTATAATCGGGCTATTTAACGGTGAGACCCGGCGTATAAACTGCGCGGGAAACCCTAGCCTCTAGCCCTTCATGAATTTCAACCAGCAAATTAATTGAGCAGTAGAGAATCCTTTGATTTAGTTTGAGGACATTTAGGCAAACTTTGGCTGAATAATGAATAATTGTTAGTTGTTAATTGTTTAACGTTATTTTTCATTATCAGTTAATCTGACCATAAAATTATTTTTTATAACCATTGAAAGTTGACTAAATTTGCATTACAATGTTAGTCTTTTTATAAATAGATAAGATTGTCAATTGATTACTTTAATTTACTAGTACAAACTTAGACTAAGCAAACAGCAAAAGATGGAAATTAATCAGATTCTTATTGATGTTTGTCAAAGTGTGTACAACTACGCTTTAAGATATCTTAAATACTGGTTAAGTTTAAGAAAATCACCAATCAATAGTTGCTTCCTTCTAACTGAATATATTATCCCTGCTGATTCCCCTTATCCTAATTACAATTATCAAGCTCAAAACTTAACAATAGCGCGCGAAAACTAATTCTAAACTGAAGTCAGTTAATGCTCAGGTTTTGCAGCAAACTTTAAAACAATTACACAGAGTATTTTCTGAAATGAAATCTCTGGCTTAAGGTTTTCCCAGATTCAAGAAAAGGATGAGAAGCTTTGTTTTTCCTGCCATGCTGAAAAATTGTTTAGGTTGTGGTAGAGTTAAGTTGCCTCAACTGGGGTGGATTAAAATCAGATAAAGTAGACCATATCCTAAAGGAATCGTGGCTAAACAAGTTAGGATAGTAAAAAAGGCGCTTGGGTTATTATCTAATGGTTAGTTTTACTTCATCAGAGTCAGTGCCAGATAATCCAGTGGATGAAAAGTCTTTAGGTTTATAGATGCAGGTATAGAAAGTTTTTTAGTAGTGACGTTTCGCGAAACGTCACTACTTCTACAGGAAAATTAATTACAGCTCCTAAGTTTTTGTTAGGGAAACTACGGAAGCTGAAATTGCTGCAAAGAAGACTAAAGAATAAAAATAAAGGGTCAAGTAATTGGTCAAAACTCCGTATGGAGAATAGCTAGATTGGATGATAAAATATCTAATACTAGACGTGATTGGCATTTCAAAATAGCTTATCAGCTTTGTAATTTAGCAGATAATATTTTTGTCGAGGATATTAACTTTAACTCCTGGTCTAAAAGTATTGTTATAAAAAAATCTCTAGATTCTGGAATTGGTCAATTTATCAATGAAATCTTACCTTATGTTTGCTGGAAACGAGGTAAGTATTATGCCAAAGTTAATAAGGATTATACATCTCAAGAATGCCCATTATGTGGTCATGTACAGAAGAAAAAACTTTCTGATAGAAAACATAATTGTAGCAAACGAAAAACTTTATGTTACTCTCTCATCTCTAAAAATGCTTAAGTATTCTATTTCCTTACTACTGTACTACTTAAAATAATTGACTGTGCCAATCCCTATTAACAGCATTACACATTCACCAACGCCAATTTGACAACTCCACTGCCTCAATGCGAGTGGGTTATTTCTTCAGGGAAAAATGCCTTGTAAAAGCACTGCTTTGACTCTCCAGAAGCAGTACCGAGATGCTGTCCCGTCCTCTTGAGTGCGTCTTAACATTTGCGTTCCGTGGCAAATTACGCACTGGTAAAATCCGTAATCCTTCATTTATGATGTTTTTAGCAGCGTTAATCTCAGGGTCAATATTTGTAATTAAGTAATTTAGGAAAGTCCCAAACTCTCATCTCAATCTATATTGAGAAACTACACATAGCTTTGCAATTCTTAACACAAATTAGATACTTCAAACCCCTAGACCTTGATAAACTATATGGCGTGGAAAATATATTGCCATTTAAACCATTGCTCTCTATGAGAAATGGGGCTTATTAATATCAGCTAGCTAACTAAAACAAGTCGCACAACTAGAAAAATCAAAGTTTGACAATACATTATCGTATCGTGGGGCGCACGAGAACGCTAGAGTTAGTATCCTAGTATGCCTCTGGAGATAGAGCAAACTGGGATTAACTAAATTAGGCTTTTTCATTGGTAACGGTGAAAAGGTTTAAGTATTGCTCCCAAGAGATAGTTAATTTTAAGGTTTGTCAAGGAAAGAGGAAACCTTGGAAGTGATTCTAAGACTCTGTGCCTTTAGGCCGGAGAAAACGTCAATAGACATAGATTCATAATTAAGAAAACAACAAAACTTATGGTAGATTCTCTGAAAAAACCAGCTTTTGAAGAAATGCGTCCAGGGGTAAAAGTCCCCTCTAAAGAAACTATCCTTACACCTCGATTCTATACAACAGATTTTGATGAGATGGCTAAAATGGACATCTCTGTGAATGAAGATGAATTGCTCGCCATTTTAGAAGAATTTCGTGCAGATTATAATCGCCATCATTTTGTCAGGGATGAGGAATTTGCCCAATCTTGGGAGCATATTGATGGGGAAACTCGCCGTTTATTTGTTGAGTTTCTAGAGCGTTCTTGTACTGCTGAATTTTCTGGTTTTTTACTATATAAAGAATTAGGTCGTCGCCTCAAAGATAAAAGCCCTGTTTTGGCTGAGTGTTTCAATTTAATGTCACGAGATGAAGCTCGTCATGCTGGTTTTTTGAACAAGGCAATGTCGGATTTTAATTTGTCTTTGGATTTGGGTTTTCTGACTAAAAGTCGTAAGTATACTTTCTTTAAACCAAAGTTTATTTTTTACGCTACTTATTTATCGGAAAAAATTGGTTATTGGCGTTATATTACTATTTATCGTCATTTAGAAGCTCACCCAGAAGATAGAATTTATCCTATTTTCCGTTTCTTTGAAAATTGGTGTCAGGATGAAAATCGTCATGGAGATTTCTTTGATGCTATTATGAGGGCTAAACCGGAATTTCTGAATGATTGGCAGGCAAAATTATGGAGTCGATTTTTCTTGCTTTCTGTTTTTGCTACTATGTATTTGAATGATATTCAACGGGCTGATTTTTATGCTTCTATTGGTTTGAATGCTCGTGATTATGATAAGTATGTGATTGAGAAGACTAATGAAACTTCGGGAAGGGTTTTTCCAGTAATTTTGGATGTGGAAGATCCTCAGTTTTATGAAAGATTAGAAGTCTGCGTGAAGAATAATGAGAAGTTGACGGCGATCGCTAATTCTAATCAGCCAGGTTTTGTGAAGTCTTTACAGAAGTTACCTCTGTATTTATCTAATGGTTGGCAATTCTTAAAGTTATATTTAATGAAGCCAATTGAAACTGCTTCTATGCAAAGTTCAGTTCGTTAAAGCAGTTTTAAATTAATTTTATATTATGATAGCCTGGTCTAATCCAGGGCTATTTTTTTTTCTTAATAAAGCAAAAAAACAAAAGTAATCATAGGTTATATTAAATCCTGATAAGTACATTATATTATGTCTCTTTGAATACCCACAATAAAAAAGGGAACAAGGAATAGAGAACAAGGGGAAATTTGTTGGCTCCGCATTCCGCACCGAAAAAAAATTTTCGCTTGAACAGAATCAAACTTTATATTATGGCTAATTAATGACACTTGATATTAATATATGATGAGGGTAGCGTTGCACAATATTGAACTAAACCAATAAATCTTTCTTTCGTAGGTAAGAAGATAATATTTATTATATTCTGTATTATTTACCATTTAGCTGAGGACTAGGGGGCAGTAAATCATGTCCACCGGTTTTCTATACTAGATATTACTTCTAACTTTTGACAGAGGAAAGTACAGATATTAAATGAGTACAATCACCAATAGTGAATTGAAATAGGCAACAAGATGCCGATCAGTTCGCAATTACACCATGATTAAATTATTCTTCTAGAAAATAAGCCAATGTTTTTTCACAAGAAAGAATTAATAGAAAAGGATATAAAAGTTCAGGAAGCAAACCCTCGCTATGCTCAATTATTATTAGAACAATTTGGTGGAGCGACAGGAGAACTTTCTGCAGCACTACAATACTGGGTTCAATCTTTCCATGTGGAAAATTCAAGTATTAAAGATATGCTTCAAGATATTGCTATAGAAGAATTTAGTCATCTAGAAATGATTGGCAAACTAATAGAAATACATACTGATATTAAAAAAGCCGATCGAGTTCAGACAGAAGCATATAATAGTACCTTATTTGCAGTTCGTGGTAAAGGTCCTCATTTTTTAAACTCTCAAGGTAGTGCTTGGACTGCGACATATTTGAATGAAGGTGGTGACGTAGTGCGGGATCTACGGGCTAATATTGCTGCAGAAGCAGGAGCGCGTCAAACTTATGAGTCTTTAATTCAACTAGCACCAGATGAAGGGACAAAAGAAACTTTGGTTCATTTGCTAACTCGCGAAATTTCGCACACTAAAATGTTTATGAAGGCTCTTGAGTCATTAGGTAAGTTGACAGACCCTTTCTTTGGGAATATTCAACCGGATGAAACTGTGGATATTTATTACAATTTATCTACTAATAGCAACAATGACAATGAATCTCGCGAAAGGAAAATTTCTAATTTATTTACCGATCAATAAAATTTAAGAAAAGAAATGAAAAGCGTGATTTGATTTTAGTCAGCTCATATAGTTTTTTTGAAGTTGTAGGAAAGTAGTTTAATTAAACTCACTCCTACAACTTCATTTCTTAATTATTAATATTTTTTTAGATGATTTTAGAGATCAAATTAGTTTGATATTTCATCTAAACTTAAATCTAAATTAATCAAATTCTGCTACAACTGGAAAATGGTCTGAGGGAAGAATACCATCATATTTTTTATTAACTACTCTGACACTTTGTAAATTTAATCTACTATCATAATATAGGGAGAAAAGCTTGGTCACTAAAATCGTTATAAGTCATCTGATTATTTAATTTTAAATTAGATAGAGCATCTATTGACATCCTCCCGACGTTGCTCTGCGAGACAACGCGGGATTCCTATCTAATAAAATTAAGCCTGGGATTAGTTAGTAAGAAACTAAAATATAGTAATCCGCGCATAGGTTGGGGGTAATCAAAAAGTAGATAAAAAAAACGAAACTCTCGCCTGTTCCCAGTTAAGCGTTCCCTAAAAGCGGCAAGGTTTTTGTACACAAATAAAATAGAATTACTATAGCTATCAAGAGATAAAAAAACATATCAAAAACTTGTAAAAGATTGGAGTTAAAGTTAGGTAAGCTAACAGACAAACTAAATAGGCAATACTAGGAAGGAAACTTCCCAGAGTTGCTACTTGCATACTGGGAAGCTGGTCTATCTATACAGAATCTAGTTATCTAGTGACAAGAAAATTTTAGGGAAGGTTCCCTAATTTATTAAAACTCTAAGATTTTAATTTATACTTGTTCAAAGTTCGTAAGTATTATCATCAATAGACAGATATAATTACTATTGATTAATTATTATTTTTAGCAGCAATTATATATATTCAATTGTAGAAAAAAATGACAGAAAACAACAAAGTAAAATTATCTATATCAGCCAGTCAAAAGTATTTATTAAATTTACAAGAGACAGAAGGATATTGGTGGAGTGAACTAGAATCAAATGTGACAATAACCGCGGAAATTGTTTTACTACATAAAATTTGGCAAACTGATAACAAAAGACCTTTTGATAAAGCAAAAAATTACCTAATTTCCCAACAAGAAGAACATGGTGGTTGGGAATTATTTTATGGGGATGGAGGAGACTTAAGCACTTCTATTGAAGCTTATATGGCTTTGAGATTATTGGGTGTGGCAAAAACAGATCGAATCATGGTTAAAGCACAAGATTTTATTATTCAAAAAGGAGGTATTAGTTGCAGTAGAATTTTTACTAAATTACATCTGGCTTTAATTGGATGTTTCAACTGGCAGGGTATTCCTTCTATTCCTCCTAGCATAATGCTACTTCCTGAAGATTTTCCATTTACTATTTATGAAATGTCAAGTTGGGCAAGAAGTAGCACTGTTCCACTATTAATTGTGTTTGATAAAAAGCCGATTTTTTCGGTTAATCCTACAATTAATCTGGATGAACTTTATGCTGAAGGAATTAACAATGCTACTTTTGAATTACCTCGTCAATACGATCTGACAGATTTATTTTTGGGGTTAGATAAAGCTTTTAAATTTGTAGAAGATTTTAATTTAATGCCTTTGCGAGAAGAAGGATTAAAAGCAGCAGAAAAATGGATTTTGCAAAGACAAGAAGTGACGGGTGACTGGGGGGGTATTATTCCGGCCATGTTAAATTCTATGTTGGCCTTGAAGTGTTTGGGGTATGATGTGGCAGACCCTGTGGTGGTGCGGGGGTGGGAAGCTATAGATAGATTTGGTATAGAAACTGAGGATGGTTATTGGGTACAACCTTGTGTTTCTCCGGTTTGGGATACCGCTTGGGTAATACGTTCGTTGGTTGATTCTGGTATTGCTGCTAGTCATCCGGCAGTGGTTAAGGCTGGGGAATGGTTGTTACAACAGCAAATTTTGGATTATGGTGACTGGGCGGTTAAGAATAAGTTGGGTAAACCGGGGGGTTGGGCGTTTGAATTTATCAATCGTTTTTATCCAGATATAGATGATACAGCAGTTGTGGTGATGGCTTTGGACGCTGTGGAGTTGCCTGATGAGGAGTTGAAAAGTCAGGCGATCGCTCGTGCTATGGAGTGGGTAGCTTCGATGCAATGTGAACCTGGGGGTTGGGCAGCTTTTGATGTGGATAATAATCAGGAGTGGTTGAATGGTATTCCTTATGGAGATTTAAAGGCGATGATCGATCCGAATACTGCGGATGTGACGGCGCGGGTGTTGGAGATGGTTGGTTGTTGTGGGTTATCTATGGATAGTTGGCGGGTAAAACGGGCGATCGATTATTTGGAAAAGGAGCAGGAAGGGGAGGGTTGTTGGTTTGGTCGGTGGGGAGTTAATTATATATATGGTACGAGTGGGGTTATTTCGGCTTTGGCTGTTGTGGCGCGGGAAAGTCACGGAGGTTATATAGAGAGGGGGGCGACTTGGTTGGTTGGTTGTCAAAATTCGGATGGCGGATGGGGGGAGAGTTGTTGGAGTTATAATGATCCGTCGTTGAAGGGGCAGGGGAAAAGTACGGCGTCTCAGACTGCTTGGGCGTTGATTGGTTTATTGGCGGCGGGGGAAGTGACTGGTAATTTTGCTAGGGAGGCTATTGATAGGGGGGTGGATTTTTTGGTTTCTACTCAGAAGGATGATGGGAGTTGGGCGGAGTCGGAGTTTACTGGTACTGGGTTTCCCTGTCATTTTTATATTAAATATAATTTTTATCCGCAATATTTTTCTTTGATGGCTTTGGGAAAGTATGAGAATTTATTGAGTTAGGAGTTAGATTAGAAATTCAAAATTCATCAGATAGCTAGAGATTTGTCTGATGAAACTTTGAGATTTTTACAGAGAAATATTGATAGAAGCGCTCGGACGTTGCGAGTCGCTCTTTTGGAAAAATCTAGTCAGATAGCTAGAGGTTTGTCTGGTGAAATTTTGAGATTTTCACAGAGAAATATTGGTAGAGGCGCTCGGACGTTGCTAGTCACTCTTTTGAGAAAATCTCCTCAGATAGCTAGAGGTTTCTCTGATAAAACTTTGAGATTTTTACAGAGAAAGATGAGTAGAGACGTTCGGACGTTGCGAGTCGCTCTTTTGAGAAAATTGAGTTAGATAGCTAGAGGTTTCTCTGATAAAACTTTGAGATTTTTACAGAGAAAGATGAGTAGAGACGTTCGGACGTTGCGAGTCGCTCTTTTGAGAAAATTGAGTTAGATAGCTAGAGATTTGTCTGATGAAACTTTGAGATTTTTACAGAGAAAGATTGTTAGAAGCGCTCTTTTGTGGCGAGTCACTCTTTGGGAAAAATCTAGTCAGATAGTTAGAGGTTTGTTTGATGAAATTTTGAGATTTTCACAGAGAAATATTAGTATAAGCGTTCGGACGTTGCGAGTCGCTCTTTGGGAAAAATTTAGTCAAATTGCTAGAGGTTTGTCTGATGAAATTTTGAGATTTTTAGAGATAAATATTAGTAGGAGCGCTCGGACGTTGCGAGTCGCTCTTTGGGAAAAATTTAGTCAAATTGCTAGAGGTTTGTCTGATGAAATTTTGAGATTTTTAGAGATAAATATTAGTAGGAGCGCTCGGACGTTGCGAGTCGCTCTTTTCTGAAAATCTCCTCAGATAACTAGAGGTTTGTCTGATGAAACTTTTCAATTTTCACAGAGAAATATTGGTAGAGACGCTCGGAAGTGGCGAGTCGCTCTTTTCGGAAAATCTAGTCAGATAACCAAAGGTTTGTCTGATGAAACTTTTCAATTTTCACAGAGAAATATTGGTAGAGACGCTCGGAAGTGGCGAGTCGCTCTTTTCGGAAAATCTAGTCAGATAACCAAAGGTTTGTCTGATGAAACTTTTCAATTTTCACAGAGAAAGATGAGTAGAGACGTTCGGACGTTGCTAGTCACTCTTTTGAGAAAATCTCCTCAGATAGCTAGAGGTTTCTCTGATAAAACTTTGAGATTTTTACAGAGAAAGATGAGTAGAGACGTTCGGACGTTGCGAGTCGCTCTTTTGAGAAAATTGAGTTAGATAGCTAGAGGTTTCTCTGATAAAACTTTGAGATTTTTACAGAGAAAGATGAGTAGAGACGTTCGGACGTTGCGAGTCGCTCTTTTGAGAAAATTGAGTTAGATAGCTAGAGATTTGTCTGATGAAACTTTGAGATTTTTACAGAGAAAGATTGTTAGAAGCGCTCTTTTGTGGCGAGTCACTCTTTGGGAAAAATCTAGTCAGATAGTTAGAGGTTTGTTTGATGAAATTTTGAGATTTTCACAGAGAAATATTAGTATAAGCGTTCGGACGTTGCGAGTCGCTCTTTTCTGAAAATCTCCTCAGATAACTAGAGGTTTGTCTGGTGAAATTTTGATATTTTTAGAGAGAAAGATTGGTGGAGACGCTCTTTTGTGGCGAGTCGCTCTTTTCTGAAAATCTAGTCAGATAGCTAGAGGTTTGTCTGATGAAATTTTGAAATTTTTAGAGATAAATATTAGTAGGGGCGCTCGGACGTTGCGAGTCGTTCTTTTCAGAAAATCTCCTCAGATAACCAAAGGTTTGTCTGATTAAACTTTTCAATTTTCACAGATAAATATTAGTAGGGGCGCTCGGACGTTGCGAGTCGTTCTTTTCAGAAAATCTCCTCAGATAACCAAAGGTTTGTCTGATTAAACTTTTCAATTTTCACAGAGAAATATTGGTAGAGACGCTCGGAAGTGGCGAGTCGATCTTTTCGGAAAATCTAGTCAGATAACCAAAGGTTTGTCTGATGAAACTTTTCAATTTTCACAGAGAAATATTAGTAGGGGCGCTCGGACGTTGCGAGTCGTTCTTTTCAGAAAATCTCCTCAGATAACCAAAGGTTTGTCTGATGAAACTTTTCAATTTTCACAGAGAAATATTGGTAGAGACGCTCGGACGTTGCGAGTCGTTCTTTTCAGAAAATCTAGTCAGATAACCAAAGGTTTGTCTGATGAAACTTTTCAATTTTCACAGAGAAATATTGGTAGAGACGCTCGGACGTTGCGAGTCGTTCTTTTCAGAAAATCTCCTCAGATAGCTAGAGGTTTGTCTTCTCTAAATTTTCGATTTTCAAACACAAATATTAGTCGAGATACCCAGAACCGGATTTGATATGACTATAAAGGCTAAATAATATTGTCACACTTTTGCTATTCTCAGACACAAATATAAGTAGGGGTCGTTTGAAGTGCTATATCCTTGAGTGTCTACCAAGTAAATTTTTATAGGATAACTGTAATTAAGCTGTCACATTTTTGCTTTGACTATAAACAAATATTTAAAGCAGAAATTTTTGATGGTTGATTCATTGATTGATTCAAGAATTGTTTGTGAGAAATTCCTGTTATATAAAACAAAGTAGAAGAGCCTAAAAATATGAAAATATCTTCCCCAACCCATAGCATTGATTTAGAAACTAATGTGCATCTTCAATAGATAGAGCGCAATATATATAAGATGCTGGAATCTAGAACTTTTATGCCATTTATTGAACAAAGACTCAGATAATTTGGATTAAATTCTTATTATGATGTAATGAACGCAGTTTGAAAAGCTCGTGAAATTGGTTTAGAAAAAATTAGCTCTGGAGAAATAGTTGAAAATTTTGATGCTTGGTTCAGGAAAATCTGTTTTAACGTCATTAGAACTTTTGCCAAAAAAACAAAGTCTCAAAATTAGCAGAAAATAAAACCAAAGAAAATGAATGACTTCAATCAAGAACTAAACAGTAAGATAGGCAGGATGCTAGAGTCTAAATCTTTTCTAGCATTTACTGACAAAAAGCTCAAACAATTTAGATTACATTCTGATTATGATGTAATGTATGTAGTTCTCAAAACTCGTGAAATTGCTTTAGAAAAAATTATATCTGGAGAAATGCTTGATGCTTGGTTAAAGAGAATCTGTTTGAATGTAATTAGAAATCTTGAGGAAAAAACAAAGTCTCCAGATTTAGTAGAAAATAAAACTAATAACTTCAATCAAGAACTAAACAGCAAGATAGGCAGGATGCTAGATTGTAAATCTTTTTTAGCATTCATTGACCATAAGATCGAGCAATTTAGATTACATTCTGATTATGATGTAATGGATGTAGTTGTCGAAGCTCGTCAAATTGCTTTAGAAAAAATTAGCTCTGGAGAAATAGTTGAAAATTTTGATATTTGGTTCAGGAAAATCTGTTTTAACGTCATTAGATATCTTGCCAAAAAAACAAAGTCTCAAAAATTAGTATAAAATAAAACTAACGAAGTCAACCGTGAGATATATAGGATGCTAGAGTATAAAGATTTTCAGGCATTTATTTATTACAAGCTCAAGCAATATAGACTAGATTTTTATTATGATATAAATGATGTAGTTTTCAAAGCTCATAAAATTGCTTTAGAAAAAATTATATTTGAAAAAGTAGATGTTGAAAATTTTGATGGTTGGTTCAGGAAAATCTGTTTTAACGTCATTAGAAATTTTGACAACAAGACAAAATCTGGAAAATCAACTGAATCTAAACTAAAAAACAAAAGCGATCTAACTTACTCAAAAGAAGATTTAATATATGCAACGGAGCCTAACCTAAAATTATTAGGCAAAGGTTGGGAAAAGTTAACTGAAGTAGAAAAAGTTATTTTGTGCTTGAGAGAAGTTGAAGAATATCCATGGAAGGAAGTGGCAAAAAAGATTGCTGATTTTGAAGAATTAATTATCAAGGATTTAGATGATGAAAAAAAGTTAGTCGATAGGGTTCGACAAAAAGGAAGAAGAGCTTTACAAAAATTACGGGATTCGTTTTAGAGAAAATTATTAGCACAACTATACTAATTATACTAAAGGTTAAAAGCGATTAGTTAAAATCAATATTGTACAAAGTTAAGATAATTCTTCTCTCTCTGAAGAATCTGGTGGTGATGATTTAGAAAAGCTAAGATTTAGTTAGTCTGAAAAAATATTGGGGATAGAGAAATTATTGAGACGAAATAAATAGGAGTTAATCCAATGCTAAATCATTCATTTCAACAACCACGCAGAAATCTTTGTGGTCGTTCGTTTAAAAATCAAGATTTGACAGGTGCAGATTTCTCTTTTGCAGATATTAGAGGTGCAGATTTTAGTGGAGCAAATCTTACGGAGACTAAGTTCAATTATGCTTTAGCAGGATTAACAAAATTTCAGGTCATTAGAATATTTATTCTGGTAGTTATCCTATCTATAGTCGCAGCTATGTCTGTATATGTCGCTGGTTATATTCCGATTAAATTTATTCTTAATCAAACAAACCAATCAATTCCTATTTATATCAGTGCAGTTCTTTTAATTGTGCAAGAACTTCATGTTGTCTGTTTCCACA
>NZ_JAAHGT010000629.1 GCF_010672385.1 Okeania sp. SIO2F4 | reverse complement strand
TTATTAATTATTAATTGTTGAATGCTTTTTAGGCAACAGGCACTATTGCTACAGCTCATCTGGTGGGAGTTTCAACTTTTTTATTTACTTTTTAATTACCCGCAACCTATGGGCGGATTGCTATAGCTTTTTAATTAATGAGGAAGATTAGCTAATCTACTTTGAGAGTAACTTTTAATTTTTGCTCAATCTTTCAATTCTACTTCCTCTTTCAAAGATAATAAATTAATAGCTGACAGCTAAGAGCTGACGGCTGAATGCTGCTGACAAAGTTAGATATTTGAAGAATAATCTTATCTAAGAATAAACACTAAAAATTATACAGTCAATTGAAATATCAACAAGACTCCTTGCCAATACTGATATAGCAGTTTTTATGTTGATAGAGTAGAGCAACTAATCTGCTCAAGTCAACATCTAGAGAAAAATTAAAAAGCTGATAGCTAATACCTGAGGTAGTAATTGTTATAGTATCATCTAAACAAACCTATTTTCTCCTAACCTGTCTGGGAATACTCTAAAATTATTTAGGTGTTGACTAACGAAATTTTTACTAAGACTAGCAATATTTAAATAGGTAGGTGTAAAAAAATATAAAACTAATAGGCAGATGCCAGGTGATCTCAGAGAAATTGTTTAATCACTATCCACATTTCTTATGTTCCCCTGTTCCCTCTCAACAATCATTTTCTATTTAATTTGACCTACCTACTTAGATAAATTGGAGTATTAAAAAAAATGGTTATAACTGGCAAATATCCAGCCAGTAAAGTAAAATCTACATTGTCTTAACATATAAATTTTAACATGAACATAGTTGATTATCTCAGAATTAGTTTGATAGATCGTTGCAATTTTCGGTGTCAATATTGTATGCCAGAAGGTACAGAAATTGACTATATCTTAAAACAAAATTTATTGACTAATAATGAATTACTAACTCTACTCAAAGAGGTGTTTATTCCTGTCGGTTTTATTCGGTTTCGCTTAACAGGAGGTGAACCTTTATTACGCCCTGGTCTTGTAGACTTGGTTGGGGCGATCGCTTCTTTTCCAGAAACAAAAGATTTATCTATGACGACTAATGGATTTTTATTGGCAGATATGGCAAAAGATTTATATCAAGCTGGTTTAAGTAGAATTAATATTAGTTTGGATTCTCTAGACTCAGATACTTTTAATTTAATTATTGGTAATAGAGGTCGTAGTCGTTGGCAGCTTGTTTGGAATGGTATTCAAGCTGCTTATGAGGTAGGTTTTGACCCTTTGAAATTAAATGTGGTTGTTATTCCTGGGGTTAATGACGATGAAGTTTTAGATTTAGCAGCTTTAACTATTGACCGTAATTGGCACATTCGATTTATTGAATTTATGCCTATAGGTAATGATAAATTATTTGATGATAGAGGTTGGATTTCTTCTGAAGAATTAAGGCAAAGGATTGGGAAAAAATGGGGACTAACAGAATCTTTTGTCAGAGGAAATGGACCTGCCGATGTATTTCAAATTCCTGGCGCTCTAGGAACCCTTGGGTTTATTAGTCAAATGTCCGAATGCTTTTGCGATCGCTGTAATAGAATGCGTCTTTCTGCAGATGGATGGTTAAGACCTTGCCTTTTAAATGAAATGGGTCAAATAGATTTAAAAAATGCTTTGCGTAATGGAGTTTCTGTTGAGGAGTTAAGGCAGCAAGTGGAATATTTATTAGGTATAAAACCAGAAATTAATTTTAAACAAAGAGAGTCTGGTACTACTGGAATTTATAGTCGAACTATGTCGCAAATTGGAGGTTGACACTCCCCGTACTAAAGCAGCGGGGATTCTTGGTTCCCAGACTCGCCATCACTTAACAGGATTTCTCCAATCAAGCCAGAGGGCAAATCTCCCACAAGCTTATTAGTTTCGGTGTGCCCCATTAATTTACTGCCGATTCATCTCGCGCCAAATCTGCATATTATGGCGCGAGATGAATCGACGATTTAGCTAAAATATGACTTCTGACTTCTGTACGGGTGATTCGCGAATCACCCCCTACTGACTTCTGACTTTAGTAAAACGGTATAAATCCTGTTAATAAAGTTCTTATCGTACACTAAAAGCAATAGCTGATAGCTGACAGCTAAATGCTTGGACTCTAAGCTTGTCTAGAATAATATTCCACAACTAACAGTTCGTTAATTTGAAGCGCCACCCACTCCCGTTCCACAACACCATTAACTTTACCAACAAGTTTGTCTTTATCAAATTCTAAATGGCTAGGAATATTAGCTAAACCTGGATATTGGAGATTAGTCTTTACCATTTCCTTAGATTTTTCTTTTTCCTTAACACTAATTACCTCTCCAGGTTTACACTGATAGCTAGCAATACTTACCACCTTACCATTCACTGTCACATGACCATGATTAACTAACTGTCGTGCGCCGGGAATAGTTGGAGCCATTCCTAAACGAAATACGGTATTATCTAAACGCATTTCTAGAAATTGTAGTAATACTTGCCCTGTGGAACCTGCTGCACGACGAGCTTTTTTTACATAACGTAGAAGTTGACGTTCAGAAAGACCATAATTATATAGTAGTTTCTGTTTCTCTTCCAATCGAATCGCATATTCTGAACGCTTTCTGCGATTTTGACCATGTTGACCAGGTGGATAAGCACGTCTGGCACTTTTACGAGTTAGTCCTGGCAGATCGCCCAGGCGACGTACTATTCTTAAACGTGGACCTCTATATCTAGACATAATAATTTCCTCATTAACGTAAAATTTAGCCACAATCCTATATCATATACTATTTAATTGCTACCTTGTCAATTGTCCACTATTGAGTTTAATTTTTATTATTTGTTATGCCTAGTATGAACTTCTCTGATAAATTTCCCTTATCTGCACCTAAGAAATACTTGAATAAACGCTGGATATCTTTAGCAGCAATACAACTTTTTAGTTGTAGTTTGTTGATGGTTATTCCTGAAGTAGCAACAGCTCAGGCAAATAGAAAATCATTTAGAATTTGCTCGAGGGATTTATTAAGCATAGGTTTATCTGAGTCAGAAGTAGCTAATGCTTGTGGCGCAGCTTTAAAGCCTAGAGACTTATCAAGATGTGTCACAAAAATTTATGATAATACAACAGAAGAACTTCCCGCACAAGAGATTCTATTTAATTGTCAACGGGTGAGAAGAGTTGATGAATTAGGAACTTGTGTGAAAAAGATTAATAAATCAGTTAAAGATACATCTAATGAATCTGCTGTATTAGAAAGTTGTCGTCTTAGTTTACTGCCAGAAAATTTTTCTTCTTGTGTGATTGGTTTAAGTGCTAATGTCGGATTATCAACAGAAGAATTATTAGCTACTTGTCTTAATCCTAATCAAGAAATAAGTGAAGTTGATTCAGAGGAAGAAAGTTAATTGAATTATTCAGCAATAAACCTCCTTTATTTTGTAAGCATTCAGCTTTCAGCAATAAGAAACTCCTTTTAAAGACAGGGTTTACTAGGAAGAAAACTTTTATAGTTAAGATTTAATTTTAGCTAAATAAAGCTTGATAAAGGGCACTAAAAGCAATAGGTGATAGCTGACGGCTGAATACTTACTTTATTTAGTTTTTATAGCAATCTTAAATTGGTTGTGAAAATTTGTATAACAGTTAATTTGAAATTAAAACATGAGTAAATTATTACTCCTGACTACTGTATGTTACTAATCAGACTGCTCGCTAAATCCTTTAAGGGAAAATAGCCATTTGACCCTACCACTAAAATTATTACAATTGAAATAGGATTGCTGTAGGTTTTTTCCTGGTTTTTGCTAATATAAAAAATTTGTCTCTACCAATTTATTTATGAGTTTAGTCAGGAGGAGATAACAAAGTCTTTTTCCTTAGTTGCAACTTTAGGAAAGTGCTGTTATGATTACCTTTCTAAAGGTACTTTACTAAACCAAACAAAAATGAAAAAGCTGAATATTATGGCCACTGCTCTGTCCACTGTAGCGATCGCTGGTGGTGTACTTTTTGCTAATTCTGTAGAAGCTTGTCCTTTTAGTGGCAAAGGAAAAAGCTTTACATCAGCAGAAAAACCTTTAATTTCACTAGACTCTTGGTTAAGCAAAAAATTTCCTGGTAAGTCGTCTGACTTTGCTATTGCTGGTATTGCTGCTGGTACACTAGGTTTAACTGGGTTAGGTGCTTTTTTTGCTACTCGTTATATTTCTCGTAAAGCAGAAGCCAATGTTGATGCTAGTGATGAGTCTATGGAAGTACCAGTAGAAGAAACATTTGTTCAACAGCATCCTGAAGCACCTGGTGGTGAACTAGATTTAGTTGAGGATAATGTTGCTGATAATGTACAATCTGAAGTTGTCGCGGATCAAGAAATCTCTCTTGTAAAATAATTTGATTGTTGTACTTAAGTGGAATAAATTTTCTCTGTACTTCCAGTAATTTAAACTGGAAGTTTTTTATATTTAGTTAAGGATTTGTAGTTGAAAATTAAGCAGTAGATGGTTGATGCATCGTACAGATTTAGATTTTACCCCACTCCTGAACAGGAAAGTCTGTTGCTCAGGACGTTGGGATGTGTACGCCTCATCTACGACAAAGCGCACTTCAGCTAGAACTCAAGCTTGGTACAAGAAAAAAGAGCGAGTAAGTTACAAGCAAACTTCAGCTATGTTGACGAACTGGAAAAAACAGGAAGATTTAGATTTCCTTAATGAAGTAAGTAGTGTACCATTGCAGCAAGGCGGTAGTCCATCTACAGACTGCTTTTAGCAACTTTTTTAGTGGACGTGCTAAATATCCTAACTTCAAGAAAAAGCGCGCGGGGTGGTAGTGCCGAATTCACACGCATCCGCATTTAAGTGGAAAGATGGTCAAGTTAGTCTCGCTAAATGCTCTGAACCATTACCTATCAGATGGAGTAGGCAACTACCAGCAGGTTGTGTACCTAGTACAATTACTGTCAAACTTGACCCCTCTGGTAGATGGTCTATATCTTTAAGAATCAACGACACCAGAGATTTGAGGCTTGAACCGATTAAGAAGCAAATTGGTATTGACGCGCGGAATTACCAGTTTAGTTACTACAAGTGATGGAGAAAAAGTTGCCAACCCTAAGAATCTTCAGAAGTTACATAAAAAACTGAGGTGAGCTGCTAAAATCTTTAAATAGAAAACCCGACAAAAAGTCTAATAATTATCAAAAAGCCAGACTAAAAGTCGCCAAGATACACGCCAAGATTAAGGATTCAAGAATTGACTACACCCATAAGCTGACATACGTCGCCAATCCGACGGCTCCCCTACGACTAATCAGGGAAAATCAAACGATAGTAGTTGAGGATTTGTCAGTAAAAAACATGGTCAAGAACCACAAGTTAGCTAGAGCTATATCAGATGCTAACTGGGGAGAATTAGTGAGGCAACGCCGATTACAAAGCTGAATGGTATGGTCGTCAATTTTTATAAATTGACCGATATTTTCCCAGTTCGCGCGCGTTGCTCTAATTGTGGTCATGTAGTGGAGAAATTACCTCTAAAATATTAGAGAGTGGGATGGCCCAGAGTGTGGTGCGAACCATGACCGCGACATAAATGCAAGTATAAATATAGCGCTACTTGAATCGGGAATAGGGAATAGGTATGGAGGGAATAGTAAACGGTTAAAAGGTTTCAGGGTTTAGAAATGTCAAGAGCCTTAATGCGTAGTGCTATATTTTGCGGATGGGAACCCGCGGGGTGCGTAAGACGCAAGCGGTCAGACCCCGCCTCGCCGATAGGCGCAAGCGGTGCG